>CAZUNW010000307.1:1336-2415 GCA_964621425.1 uncultured Chryseobacterium sp.
CGTCCACCAGCATGTCCTGTATGACCTTGATGGCCGAGCGCAGCCCTATGCCTCCGGTGGATTTGGCCAGCGAGCGCAGGAGTTCCATGAGCAGGGCGAAGTGCTGCGGCAGGAACGGATAAAGGCGCACGAAATCATCGGCGGTGATCTCGGCTTGGAAGAGGCGGGTGTTCTTCAGTTGGGTGGCGTGCACCACGGCGCCTTCATGCTCCTTGTAGAGCTTGCGCAGCGAGGCTTCGCCCTCCTTGGATTTGCGCAGGAGGCGCCGGAAGGTGATCTCCTTGATGTCCGAGGATTCGATATCCACGCGCCGTGCGTCCGGGAAGCGGTCCTTGAGCTTGAAGAGCGGCCCGGTCTCCGGCAGGGTCTGCTGCGCCGTTGCGATCACCCAGGCCTTGCCCTCGCCCAGGTTCTTGAGGTTTTCCGCAAGGCCCTGCATGTTCAGGATCAGCTGCGGGCTGCCTTCGAGGAACTGCCCCACCTCGTCGATGATGAAGATGACACGGCGGGAGCCGGTGCGGCGTTCCACGAGGTCGAGCATCTGCAGCACGCGCTCATGTTCCCCGAAGCGTGCGTCCACCTTGGTGTTGGAGAAAGCCTTGCCATCGGGCCAGATGTCGCCGTAGAACTCGGACACCACACGGGCGGCGAAGGTGTTCGAGAGCAGGAGGTCGTTCTTGAGGCTGTCCCAAGAGCGGCCCTTTGCCACCTCCTCAAAGCGCTGTTTGAAGGCATCGAGCTTGCCGTCCTTTTCCAGCATGAACTCCAGCAGGGCGAGCTTCTCGTCCTTGGAATAGCCGGCCCACGTCATCACCTGGTCGTACAGCAGCCGCGACACACCTTGTGCGGCGGATTGCACACCAGCAATGGAGGCAAGGTCGAGCATGATCACCGTGGCCGGATGGCGCTGGGCAACGGTGGAAAGCTGCTGCCGCAACCCCTGCGAGGGGAACTGGTTCTGCAGCCGTTTCAGGAATGGTTCACCCTTCACGGTGCGCTTGGGGTCGAACGCGAAGCCCAGGTACTTGGTGAACGAGCTTTTACCCGAGCCATAGAATCCGGACACCCATACGCCTACT
>CAZUNW010000308.1:0-2414 GCA_964621425.1 uncultured Chryseobacterium sp.
CAGCTGGTTAGAGCGCAGGATTCATAATCCTGAGGTCGAGAGTTCAAGTCTCTCCCGCGCTACAAAGCCCCCTTCCCGGGGGCTTTCCCGTTCATGCTTCCGCACATCCCCGCCCTTCGCAAGGCCCTCTTGCTTCTGCCCTTGCTGCCGGGCTGCGCGGCTCCATCCCCCGATCACGTCGATGCCGGCATGGAGCCGGCCGTCCGCGCGGAGATGGCCAGGCAGGAGGCAGCATGGGACGCGGGTGACATACCGGGCTTCATGGCCGGATACGCCCCGGAGGTCTGTTTCGTTTCCCGCGAGGACCGCACCTGTGGCCGCGATTCGGTAACCCGGAGGTACCTGCGACGTTATCCTGACCGGGCTGCAATGGGTGACCTGCGGTTCACCATCTCCGAAGTGCTGCCCGCCGGCACCGGGCATGCCTGGTGCACCGGAAGCTGGACCCTGGTCCGCGCTGCGGATACGCTCGACGGCGGGTTCAGCCTCCTCTGGCAGAAGCGACCGGAGGGTTGGCGCATCGTCCGTGACCACACTTACTGAGCAGCTACTTTCGCCGGCATGTCAGCATCGGTGGTCATACTCGCCATCACCCTGCTGGTCTCGGTGCTCGCCTTCCGCGACCGGCGGTTGTTCGACGCCCTGGCCTTCGAGCCATTCGTGGTGGGCGCGCGCCGCGATCTCCACCGATTCCTGACCCATGCCCTCGTGCACGCCGACTGGGCCCACCTCTTCGTCAACATGTATGTGCTCTACGGCTTCGGACCCTTTGTGGAGGGGTACCTGACGGGCCTTACTGCGCTGCCCGGGAGCTCGCTCTTCGTGCTGCTGTACCTCTCCGCAGCCCTTGTGGCCTGCATGCCCGCCTACATGAGGCATCGCCACGACCCGCGCTACCGGTCCGTTGGCGCCAGTGGTGCGATCTCCGCGGTGCTGTTCGCCCACATCCTGGTCCTGCCAACGGCCCCTGTGGGCCTGTTCCTGCTTCCCTTCTCGCTTCCGTCCGTCGTTTTCGGCGTGCTTTACCTCATCTATGAGGGGGCCATGCACCGGAGGGGCGGCGGCCACGTGGCGCATGATGCGCACCTGATGGGCGCCCTGCACGGGATCCTCTTCATGGTGGTGCTGCGTCCTGCGCTGGTGCCCGACCTTTTCAACGCCCTTTACGGCCTGCTGTCCGCATGACCACGCTCCGTCCCGCCCTCTTCCTGGACCGCGATGGCGTGGTGAACCGCGAGCGGGGCGCCCATACCTGGCTTCCGGCCGACTTCGAGATACTCCCCGATGTGGCGCCCGTGGTGGCGGGGTTCAACCGGCGCGGATGGGCCGTGGTGGTCATCACCAACCAGAGCGGGATCGGTCTGGGGCTTTACACCGGCGCGGATGTGGACCGGCTCCATGTGATCCTGCATGAGCACCTGCGTTCGCAGGGTGCCCACGTGGATGATATCCTCTATTGCCCACACCATCCCTCGAAGGGCCTTTGCCTCTGCCGCAAGCCCGGGCCGCTGCTTCTGGAGCGCGCCATCGCCCTGTACGGCATCGATCCATCGCGTTCGGTGATGGTCGGTGATCGGGAGCGCGATGTGGAGGCCGCTGCGGCGGCGGGAGTGCGCGGGCTGCTGATCGTACCCAATACAGGCCTGGAGGCCGCGCTCCACCGGGCCGGCATCATCTGACCATGGAACGATTCGTAGACCTCAACGGTGAACTGCTGCCCGCCGACCGGCCGGTGATCACGCTCGACAACCGCGCCTTCCATTACGGAGACGGCCTCTTCGAGAGCATGCGCGTGTTGAAGGGGCGTCCTGCGTTCCTCGACGCGCATTGGACACGCCTCATCGAGGGCTGCCGCCTGCTGCGCATCGACCTGCCGGCGGGTTTCGACCGTGATGCGCTGGAACGTGCCATTGTGCGGCTGGCCGAACACAACGGCGCGCCGAGCGCCCGTTGCCGGCTAACCGTTTACCGTGATGCCAGGGGCTTCTACCGCCCCGACGCGCATCGGGGTGGCTATGCCCTGGAACTGGTGCCGATGGACGAGGCGACGTACACCCTCAACGAACGCGGGCTCATGGTGGACCTGTGGCCCGAGATGCGCAAGCCCGTGAACGCGCTCGCCGTGCACAAGACACTGAACTGCCAGTACTACGTGATGGCATCCCTTTGGAGCGAGGCGCGCGGGCTGGATGACTGCCTGCTGCAGAACGACCGCGGGAACATCATCGAGAGCAGCACGGGCAACCTCTTCATCGTAAGCAATGGTGTGCTCTACACGCCTTCGCTGGCCGATGGTTGCCTGGGCGGTGTGATGCGCATGCAGGTGATCAACCTCGCGCTGGCCAGCGGCATCAAGGTATACGAGTGCTCCTTGAACCCGCAGAACCTGCTGGCGGCGGACGAGCTCTTCTTCA
>CAZUNW010000309.1:0-2403 GCA_964621425.1 uncultured Chryseobacterium sp.
TCGTACGGCCGGGTATGAACAACGAGGTCGCGCTCGTAGTGGGCGAAGAACAGCGCCTCATCGCTGATCGGGAAGCTGAACGCGACGCGGGGCATGATGTTCACCGCAGGCTTGTAGTCCTCGAAGGCGCTCTTTTTCAGGCGGCTGCCGGGCAGGTCGCCATTGGGGTCCGACTCGAAGTCGATCAGGTAGGGCGCGATGCCCTCGGCGCTGCGCAGCACGGAGGGGTCCGCGATCTCCTCACCGGCGGCGTTGTACCACACATTGCCGTCGCGGTAGCCCACGATGCGGGTGGGGTCAACCACGCGGTCCACGTAGATCACATAATCGTCACCGATGTTGCTGGGACGGCCGTCGGCCAGCGCCTCGCGGATGTCGCTGTCAGGCACCTCGGTACCGGCG
Organism: uncultured Chryseobacterium sp.; assembly: GCA_964621425.1. Lineage (GTDB taxonomy): Bacteria > Bacteroidota > Bacteroidia > Flavobacteriales_F > PHOS-HE28 > PHOS-HE28. Next base: position 403 of record CAZUNW010000309.1, read on the forward strand.
GTGTAGGCCGGGCGCCACAGGAACTTGTCCTTCAGCGTGTTCTGGTTGGCGTCGAAGCGGTCCACGCGGATACCCACGTTGAAGATGATGTCGTCGAAGGCGAACTTGTCCATCAGGTAGCCCGCCATGTAGATCGGCGCGAAGGGGGCCTGCACGCGGGTGAAGTTGCCGTTGGCATCGCGCTTGTCGAAGAAGTCCTCGAAGGCCGGGCGCCCGGTGATGCGGTTGCCCAGGTGGTCGTAGCCGGAGAAGGTGACGTAGGAGTTACCGTCGTTCAGCAACTCCTCCGCGCTGAACATGTCCAGCGAGTACACGGAGGGATCAAGTGCGTCCACGTCGATGAAGTCCGCCCCGTTGGGGTCCAGTCCCAGCGCCTCACGCAGGCTGCGGTCGAAGAAGGGCTGGTCGGAACCCACCAGGCGATCGAAGGTGTAGAAGGGCACCGTTCCCAGCGGGTAGGTGATGGTGGCGTTGGCCAGGGAGGAATCGTTCAGGTTGCGGATGTGGAAGTTGGCCAGCTCGCGGGCGCGTGTCCACAGTCCGGACGGGGACAGGCTGTAACGACGGTCGACCAACTGCTCGTACTCCACGCCCACCGACAGGGCATGCTGGCCGATGTCAGCGGAGCCCATGGCCGTAAGGCGGAACTGGTCCGTCTGGCGACGGCGATACTCACCACCGTTGGGGTCGTCGATGAAGCCGATGTTGTTCCAGAGGTTGTAAAGGTTGCGGGGACGCTCGCCGTTCAGCAGGCCGTTGCCGGCGCGGATGGCATTGAAATCCTCGTAGGGACCGCTCGGGCCCTGGCCCCCGAAGAGGTTCACCACGTTGAAGGGCTCGTAGCTGAACAGGTCGAAGTATTGCGAAGTGATGCTGGCCACGTCAGCGTTCGTCTCGCTGGGCACGAAGGTGACCAGGGTGTCGCGGAATCCGGTGTGCACGAAGGCGCCCAAGGAGTCGACGAACTCATAGGTGGGGGCGCGGTAGGTGTTGAAGCGGCCGAGGTAGCCGTAGTCGAAGAAGTTGTCACGGTGCACCTGGTCCTCCACCTTCTGGGTGAAGCGCGAGTAGTCCAGCTGGATGCTGTAGAACGCGTTCCGGATCTTGCCGGTCTGCTCGCCGTCCTCGCCCACGCGGTTGGGGAAGCGCTGCACGAAGCGCAGGAATCCACGCCAGGTGAGGTCCACATAGCGGAAGTTGTTGTCCGCGTTCAGGAGCGAGTTGGAGCGGTTGAACTCCTGGCGGTCCAGGTAATCCACGCTGCCGCCCAGCGTCAGGCTGACGTTCTCCGTGGTGGCCACATCGATCTTGCCGGAGGCCACATAGGCCACGCGGCCTGCGTTCTGGCGTGTCTTGAGCTGCTCGATGTCGCTGGCACGCAGGAAATCCGAGTTGTAAACGACCGCGGGCACGCCTGCGATGGGGCGGATCGTGAGCGGGTCGGCAAGCAGCTCGTCGCGCTTGTCGGACCGCACCCGCCAGTCACCCACATAGCTGGGGTCGTTGTCCACGATGTTCGAGTACTGGCCGCTCAGGAAGAAGCCCAGCAGCGGGCGGGACTTGTTGCCCACGCTGTCCTTCTTGAAGAAAAGCGGACCGCTCAGGCTTCCTTCCAGCTGGTTGAATGCGTACTTGTCCAGGCCCACGATGTCGGTGATGTCGCTGCCCACCTTGAAGCCGGACGTGAGGTATTCCACTCCACCGAAGAAGGAACGACTGGGACCACGGGTGGTGATGTTGATCACACCACCGGACACGTCGCCATAGTTGGCGGGCACGCCGCCGGTGATCACCTGCACCTCTTCGATGGCGCTCTTGGGCAGCCCCGTACCCGCACCGGCGGGCACCTTCACCCCGTCGATGTAGTAATAGGTGTTCTCCGCACGTGCACCACGGATGCTGATACCACCGCCCGTGCCAGCCGTGCTGGTACCCGCCACCGTGGTGGCAATGGCCGCGGCCGATCGCTGCGGCCGAAGCCCTCGATGACCGGAATGTCCG
>CAZUNW010000310.1:0-2394 GCA_964621425.1 uncultured Chryseobacterium sp.
AAACGCTCAGCGGGGCGGGCGCATCCTCCTCGCGGTACGGTCCAGCGGTGCCATCGAAGATGAAGTCGGTGCTGAGGTGGATGAAGTGGCTGCCGTGGCGCTTTGCGGCGTAAACCAGGTGGGCGGTGGCGGTGACGTTCTGCAGGCGGCAGGCCGCAGGGTCCTGCTCGCAGGCGTCCACATTCGTCATGGCGGCCGTATGGATCACCACCTCCGGCCGGACCGCATCGAACACCGCGTCCACCTCGGCGGCCACGGTGATGTCCATGGGGCGGTAGCGGCCGCCCAGCGGCACGGGACTGCGGTCGGCGCCGCGGCTGGTGGCGGTGAGCTCCACGGTGCGGTCGCTTCGCAGGGCGGCCACCAGTTTCTGGCCGAGCAGCCCGTTGCTGCCGGTGATCAGGATGCGCATGGCACCGCGAAGAAAGGCCTTGCGGGTGAAAGGCGCTACTTGCGCACGTCCTCAAAGTAGCCCTTGCCCCCGCCCAGGTGGAAGAAGCTGATGAACAGGACGATGTAGCTGAGGTAGAAGAGCGATTGCATGGCCACGGTGAACTTGGCCCAGCCGGTCACCGGGAAGTACTCGCCAAAGCCGATGGTGCTGGTGATGACGAAGCTCAGGTACACCGCATCGGTCCAATGAGCGATGGGCTGGTTCATGGCCTGCATGGCCATGTGCAGCACGGCGAAGCTGAACACCACCTCCAGGTAGTTCAGGAAGATGAGCAGCTTGCTGCGCCGGAAGCTGCGCGGTGTGGGGAAGGCGTCGGAGGCGAAGATCAGCGTGGGGATGTACAGGATGGTCTCGGCCATGAGCCACACCACCAGGGCCACCGCAAGCGGATGGTGCCAGCCGCCCAGCGCCATGACCACGAGTGGCAGTGCGGTCTTGGCAAGCACCAGCACCTCAATGGCGAAATCCTGGTAAAGCGGCCCCTTTCGCCAGAACAGGTGCTTGATGTACATGCCCGGGAACAGGAATTGGCTGGCCGCAAGGAACAGGCGGACCAGCTTCTCCAGGCCGGCGTCGTCCTCGTAGGTGTTGTGCCAGATTGCACACAGGTTTTCGATGCGGCGCCCGATCGTGGGGAGCCGGTCCCCGGGGGCCTGGCCCCTGCCGATGATGAGCTTGCGGACCGCGTTGCGCACGGGACCAAGTTAGCCGCCCCCCGGCCTGACGGGCGTCAGGGTCGGTGAAGAAGGGTCGGCCATCGACGCCACCTCAATCCCTCACGCAACGGACCATGTACCCGTTGGCCGGATCCTCTTGGTAACGCTCCAGATGGGCGTTATTGTAGAGCAGGCGCCGAGCGTCTTGGGGGTCGCCTACACTTGTACCGTTCTGGTCACGCGCCCACAGCCATGCAGCACTGCCGAACGAGGTGGAGAAGCTGCCGTTGAAGAAATCACGCGTTGGGTTGGGCAGTATATCGAGTCCGGCAGCATTGTCCGCGCCCGTGTTCGGTGAGGTCCATACCAAGGTGCCGAACCGCTTCAGGTCGCCACCTGCCGTGGGGCTCTCCACCGGAACAGTGATGTCGCTGACCGCGCCTGGGTCCAGGAACAACGCCAGTGAATGCCATTCGGCATCCGAGGGCACATGCCAGCCCGCAGGGCACAACCGGGGTTCCCGGGCGGCGGCACCGTTGTAGATCACACCCAGCCCTGCATTGCCAGGGTCGTTCTGCCAATAGCACCAAGCCGGACTGATGTTGTACCACCAGCCTCCCTGCCCCTGGTTCTGCGTCACCTGCGGAATAGGCGCGCCGTCGCGGTAGTGGGTGGTGCGCAGGTTGGATGCCATCCATTCCTGGCCGTTGTTGAGGATCACGGATGGATAATGGTGGCCATCCACATCGTCCACACCGGGTCCCACCTGGTACAGATCGAAGCTGGGCGTGGGATCCTGCATGCAACGAAGGGCGAAACCCTTCGTCTTGTCCGTGTTATCGGCGATCACGTTCAACTGCCCATAGCCCATGCCACGCCCGATGGCCAGGTTGTATTGGTCCACGCTGGAGGTCCACCACCAGCCCCACTCGTTCTCCCCTGTGAATGACCCATTTTCCTGCCGGGAACCTGTGGAGACCGCAGAGAACCCCGTCCAGTTCACGCCGTCGTAGTAAGGGTTGCCCGTGGGTGTCCAATAGCCCTGGGCGGCGGTCTTCAGGGTGCGTGCCGCCAGGCTGTTCCCATCGTCATCGAAGGGCTGCGAATCGAGCAGATCGTTCCATTCGTCATCCGTTGGAACATGCCATCCGTTGGGGCAGGGGTTGCGCCAGCTGGTGGCCGCGTACCAATTGTAGAGCCTGCCCTGGCTGAGGACCAAATACGGGTCCGTGCTGTTGTAGGGGGTGCACCACGCGCCCTGTGTCGTGCCGGACCATTGGCCGT
>CAZUNW010000311.1:0-2379 GCA_964621425.1 uncultured Chryseobacterium sp.
CGTGGCACGCGGTGTGGACGTATTCAACGTGCTGCAGGCCGCCTGCATCAACCCGCGCAACCACTATGCCCTACCTATCGGCCGGCTGCGGGTGGGCGATCCGGCCGACATGGTGCTGCTGGAGGACCTGTTGGACCTCCGCGTGGAAGGCACTTGGATCGGCGGGCGGCACGTGGCCGAGCATGGTACCACCCTGATCCCGCGCGTGAGCGGTGCCGCGCCCAACCGGTTCCGCTGCAGCCCCGTGCGGCCCGAACATCTCAGTGTGTCGCCCGCGGGCGGCGATCGCAACGTGATCGGCGCGCTGGACGGACAGCTCATCACCGAACGGCTCCGCATGCCCGACCTGGTCATGGCCGGAGCGAGCGTGCCCGACCTGACGCGTGACGTACTGAAGCTCGTGGTGGTGGACCGCTACACGGACCGCTACAAGGCCGTGGCCTGGGTGCACGGTTTCGGATTGAAGCAGGGCGCCATCGCCGGCAGCGTGGCGCACGACAGCCACAACATCGTCGCCGTGGGATGCTCCGACGAGGACCTGTGCGCGGCCATCAACGCAGTGATCGCCCATGCGGGCGGAATAAGCGTGGCCCACGGTGGTGACCATCGCGTGCTGCCCCTGCCCGTGGCCGGACTGATGAGCGACGGCGATGCCTACGCAGTGGCCGGGGCCTACAGCGCGCTGGACCGCGAAGCCAAGGCCCTTGGCAGCAAGCTGGCAGCCCCGTTCATGACCTTGAGCTTCATGGCCCTGCTGGTGATCCCTCACCTGAAGCTGAGCGACCGCGGCCTCTTCGATGTGGATGCGTTCACCTTCGCCTGATCCGGGCAGCTAACTTCACGTCCACACGGAACGGGCACGATGCCCGCAGGAACGAATGCTGCCCGTCCGGCGCACACGCCACCACTACGCCACACCACCGGGGACCGCGGACGGGGTGCGCACCCCCTTCCACCGGCTCCGGTGGGCGCACCTGATCCCGGTCTGGTTCATCGGCGTGCCCTGCGTGGCTGTGCTTGCAGGCCCCACCCTGCTCACCACCGATGGATGGCTGCGCCTGCTGGGCGCCCTGGTGGGTGTCATCGCGCTGGTGAGCGCGCTGCTCGATCGACGCTACCGCTTCGGGCCCTGGGCCTCGTTCATCGCCGGGCTATTCGGCGGCCTACCCGTGCTGGCTGTGCTGGTGCTGGCCCTGAACCGGATGGTGGGCGCTGAACGCGTGGAGGAGCTGCGCATCACAGGCATCGAACGGAACGCCGATGTGGAGGGCCTGCTCCTTCACCTGGAGGGCAATGCCTACGCGGCGTTCGCGCGCCAGCTGCGCACAGCACCGCTGGACCCTGCCGTATGGTCCGCGTACAGGCTGCGCACCACCTTCCGCGACGGCCTTTTCGGCATCCCGGTGGTGATGCACCAGGAACTCCTGCCCGGACCGCAGGGGCACCAGCTGCCCGAAGTGGCCCCAGGAGCCTGATTCAAGCCGGCCCACAAAGCTCCTCCAGCCAGGCCAGTGCCTGTGTAACAAGGAGATCAGGTCCCATGCCGGCCGCACGCATGGCACGGAGCGCATGCGCCCCGTCCGACTTGCTAAGCTTGTTACCGGACCTGTCCGTGAGCAGCGGGTGGTGAACGAACCGTACCTGCGAGAAGGTCGTGAACCCGAGCACCGCGGCCATGTGGAGCTGCAGGACGGTGCTCGGCCAGAGGTCCTGTCCGCGAACGATGAAGGTGGTCGCGTGGTCCACATCGTCGGCCAGGGACGCCACCTGGTAGGCGGGGCGACGTGGACGCCCATCCTGCTCCCGCTGCAGCACCACCGGATCGGGCAGGAGTTCGAAAGGCTGAGCCACGCGGACCGGGCCGCGCCAGGGACGCACCTCCACCGTGGCATCCACCGGCACGCGCAGACGCCAGGCCATGGCCGGGTCGTCCAGGTCGAATCCCGCATTGCGGCAGGGGCAGGTGGGGCGGCTGATGGCGGCCCGCTGCTGACGAGAGCACCGGCACGCATGGACCGCACCTGCTTCACGAAGGGCCTGCAGCAGCTCCATGTAACGCGGGATGCGAGACCGCTGCGACCAGTGCAGTTCATGGTCCGCGGGACCGGCAGGACCCACGTCCGGCCGGATGCCCAGCCAGAGCAGGCCATCGAAAATGTCCTGCAGGAGTTCGGGTCGCACACGTTCGGCGTCCAGGTCATCGATACGCAGCCGGAGCAGCGCGCCCGTTCGGCGGGCAAGGTGCTCGGTAAGCAGGAAGTTCAGCGCGTTGCCACCGTGCAGCAGGCCGCTTGGCGTGGGGGCCAGCCGGGTTCTTCCAGCGTTCGGCGGGGCGGGCTTCATGGCGGGAGCGGGTGCCCGGGGCGGGACTCGAACCCG
>CAZUNW010000312.1:0-2376 GCA_964621425.1 uncultured Chryseobacterium sp.
ACCAGGACGGCGACAAGGACATCTTCATCTTCGACCGCGCGGGTGACGAGGCCGTGGTCCTGCTGCACAACGGGGGACTGGACTACAGCTACGACCCAGTATTGAGCGCCACCTGGCCCTTCAATGAACTGGACAGCTGGGCCCTGCTGCGCGATTACGACTGCGACGGAAAGGAGGACCTCTTCGCCTACAGCAGCGGCCAGGGTGGCTTCGGCGTATACCGCAACGTGAGCGATGGGAACGGACTGGAGTTCGAGCTCGCCTTCGGGCTCGTTGGCAGCAACTACGTGCCCACCTTCAGCCCCAACCTGTATGTCACACAGGTGGATGTGCCCGCCATCGACGACATCGATGCGGACGGCGATCTGGACGTGCTCACCTTCAGCATCTTCGGTTCCTACGTGGAGTACCACAAGAACCTGAGCATGGAGCTTTACGGCACCTGCGACAGCCTCACCTACGAGGTGCGCAATCGATGCTGGGGGTATTTCAGCGAGAACGTCAACAACAACTCCACCCAGCTCAACCATCCCTGCGGCTTCAACGTGCCCGACCCGGAGTACCCCCTGGAGCCGGGCGCCATCGCGGAGGTGGTGCAGGCCATGCGCGAGCCCCGTGGTGTCCGCACGCACGGGGACGATGTGGTCGATGGCCGGTCGGCCGCACACGTGGGCAGCACGCTGATGGCGATCGACCTGGACGGCGACACGGTGAAGGAACTGGTTCTGGGCGACATCTCCTTCAACACCCTGAACGCGCTGTTCAACGGTGGCGCATTGGATGACGCCCTGATGGTCTCCCAGGACAGCCTGTTCCCGGTGTACGACGTGCATGCGGATATCCCGGTGTTCCCGGGGAGCTACCACGTGGACGTGGACGGCGACGGCCGGCGCGACCTGGTCGTAAGCCCCAATGCCACCAACCTCAGCCAGAACGTCCAGAGCGTGTGGTACTATGCCAATACCGGCACAGAGGGGCAGCCCGTGTTCAACCTGCAGTCCGACCGCATGTGGCAGGGCGCGATGCTGGACTTCGGCGAGGGCGCGGCACCCGTGCCGTTCGACCACAACGGCGACGGCCTGATGGACTTGGTGGTGGCCAACTACGGCTACTACAACCCGGGGGGCGATTACCCGGGCAAGCTCGCCCTTCTGGAGAACACCGGCACGGCGTTGGCTCCAGCGTTCACCCTGGTGACGGATGACTACATGGGGCTGAGCAACAGCGGCATCGGCGCCGCCATGCACCCCGCCTTCGGCGATTTGGACGGCGACGGCGACGAGGACCTCATCATCGGCGATCTGCAGGGCAGGATGCACTTCTTCCGCAATACGGCGACCGGCCCTGTCGCCTCCTTCACCCTGGAGATGCCCAACATGACCGACGGCACGGGCACCACGATGGATGTGGGCCAGTTCGCCACACCACAACTGGTGCGGGTGGACGGCGATACCCTGCCCGACCTGATCGTGGGCGAGCGCAACGGCAACATCAACTATTACCGCAACACCGGCACGGCCAACGCAGCCGCATGGACCCTCGAGGAGGATTCCCTGGGGGGCGTGGTGGTGAACGAATGGTGGAACGTGACCGGATACAGCGTGCCATGGATGTACCTGAACGGTGACGGCGAACGGGAACTGCTCGTGGGCTCGGAGTCCGGCTGGATCCACCAGTACAAGAACATCGACGGCAACCTGGGCGGTCTCTTCACCGAGGCCGACAGCACCTTCCAGGAGATCCGCGAGGGCATGCGCAGCAGCATCAGCCTGGTGGACATCAACGGCGACGGGTACCTGGACGCCTTCACCGGCAACTACCGCGGCGGGGTGGGCTTCTGGCGGAATGACGTGGGGGTGGGATTCGCGGACCCGACTTCGCGCATGTTAGCCACGCTGGCCCTGCGCCCCAACCCGGCCAACGAGCGGGTGGAACTGGCACTGGGCGAGGCCTACACCACGGGGATGCGCTACCGCGTGCTGGGCGCCACCGGGCAGCAGGTGCTGGCCGGACGCGTGGACCAGCCCCGGCAGGGCATCGCCACCGGCCAGCTGCCCCCCGGTGCCTACACCGTGCTGGTCGAGGGCGGCGCCACACTGCTGCGCGGTCGGCTGATGGTGGTCCGCTGATCGGCGGAAGGCGAAACGCCCGCCTTCACGCCGATGGGCGGAGGGCGGGCGCTTCGTTCGCGGGTATGCGGATCAGGCGGTGACGCTGTTCATCTTGTCCAGCACGTCCATCACCTCCTTCACGGCCTTGGCGCTGGACTTGCACAGGTCCATCTCGGCCGCGTCAAGCTTCAGTTCGATGATGCGCTCGATGCCGTTGCGGCCCAGCACAACGGGCACGCCCATGTACACGTCCTTCAGGCCGTAT
>CAZUNW010000313.1:0-2350 GCA_964621425.1 uncultured Chryseobacterium sp.
CGAGGCCGCCGTCAGCGCCAAGGAGGACATGCTGGTGGGCCTGAAGGAGAATGTGATCGTGGGTCACCTGATCCCGGCTGGTACCGGTACCCGCCGCTTCCAGGAGGTCACCGTGTACAACAAGGAGGAATACGCCCGCATCATGGCCGAGAAGCTCGCCGCCCAGGAGGTGGAGGAGTGAGCCTGGCCCTGTCAATGAACGCGTGAGCGGCAGGCCCCGGCCTGCCGCTCGCAGCTTGAACCCGGACCAACGCATCCAGCAACATGGCAGACGACAAGAACCAGCCCCGCCCCAACCAGCTGAACATCGAGATCAGCGAGGAGGTGGCGGATGGCATCTACAGCAACCTGGCCATCATCACCCACAGCAACAGCGAGTTCGTGCTTGATTTCGTGCGGGTCATGCCCGGTGTGCCCAAGGCCAAGGTGCGCTCGCGCATCCTGCTCACCCCCCAGCACGCCAAGCGACTCATGCGGGCCCTCGCCGACAATGTGCAGAAGTTCGAGCAGGTGCACGGCGCCATCCGCGAGAGCGAGATGCCCGAGATCCCGATGAACTTCGGGGGACCGGCTGCGCAGGCGTGATGGACGCGATCCGCTCATGCGGCCGGTCGCGGTGCATGGCTGTCATTCCCAGCTGCGCTGGGCGAAGATGACGTAGCCGAAGTTGAGGCTGAAGGCCCAGGGTTCCTGCAGGCCGTCGATGTAGCTGGTGTTGAACCAGATGGGCCCTACCGGGCTCTGGTAGATGAGCGAACCGGACGCCAGGTAGGCGCGATCGCTTACGGCCAGCCCTGCTTCAGGCTCGTCGTCGGGCGCCCGAAGGATGGCGCGGTAGGGCTGGAACACGTAGCCCTCCAGACGCAGGTCGAAGCGGTTGCGGGCCACGGCGATGATGCTGCGCACGCCGCCCGCTATGTACTGCTGTGCACGGAAGTTCTCCAGGTAGTAGGTGCGGCTCTCCGGCGTGGGTTGGAACACCGGCGCCCGCATCACGGTGGCCGTGTAGTTGGCGAAGAAGGGGTAGTCGCTCCACACCGCCTCCACCAGGGCGCCGAAGCGCACCACGCCGCGTGACAGGAAGTACTTGTCCAGTGTGGCCTTCAGCATGAACCACTCGTGCCGTGCCTCCACCACGTCCCGCTGGGCGTTCGTGGACCCCGGCTCCGTGCGCTCGTCCCCGGTCACGAAGCGCGCCTCGAAGCGCAGCTGCTCGCCGGCGTTGGCGTGCTGCTTCCTGTTCAGGGAGTTGCGCTCCGCGATGAAGCCCCCGGTCCAGTGCCGCAGCTCGGTGAGGTCGGCCGTGTCGGTGGGGCTGAACTCCGCCTGCTGGTAATAGCTGTCGCGTGTCTGGCCGTACTTGGCGTCGAGGCGCAGGCGCCCTTTGTTGCCCAGCCCGATGCCGGCGTTCACCCCGGTCCAGTTCTCGCGCAGCACGATGAAGGAGGGGCGCACCTCGTCGAAGAAGGTGGCGAAGCTGCGGAAGTGGTCCATGCGCTGGATGGTGAACACCGGCTCCAGGTAGACGGGAACGGCTGTGGGCAGGTCTGCGCGGAGGCGCATCTGGCCCGCTGCGTAGAACTTGCCGAACCACGAAAGGGCCTGCAGCGAGGCGCTCCACCTGCCGAAGAGGTTGTAGCGAAGGCCCACCATGCCGGTGTTGATGGGGCGCGAGCTCACCATGCCGCCGAAGCGGGCGTGCAGGTCCTTTTCCGCGCGCACCTCCAGCCGCAGCAGGTGGTCGCCCTGCCCGGGGCGGTACACGGCCAGGGGGTAGAGCCGCCCGATGTTGTCATCGTCGTGCAGGCGGAAATAGCGGCTCTTGAAGCGCCGCATGTCGATGGTGCCGTCCTTCTCGCAGAGCATGCGCTCCACATAGCGTCGCTGGCCCTTGCGCAGCCCGTTCACCTCCACCGCACCGAAGCGGAGCTGCGGCCAGCGCGCACGGAATGCGCTGCGCCGGGCCTGCACGTCCTGCACCGCCGCACGCCGGGCGATCAACGCCTTGATCTCGGGCATGCGCTCCATGGCCGCCGCGTAGCCCTCGTCGATCGTGGCGCCGATGCGGCTGAAATCGAAGAGGCCCGTGCTGGTGCGCGGTTCGATGATTAGCCCGTTGTCGCAGCGCGGGGAGAAGTCGGTGGGCTCCTGCAGCATGGCTTTCAGCTGGCTCAACAGGTCGTCCTCGTTGGGCGGAGCGGAATTGCCGGCCACGTTGCTGCCCAGGATCACGTCCGGCATGAAATCCGCGTAGAGCACATCGCTGGGGAAGTTGTTGTACAGGCCGCCGTCCATCATCAGGTGACCGTCCACGCGGATGGGCTTGAAGTAGAACGGGTAGCTCATGCTG
>CAZUNW010000314.1:0-2337 GCA_964621425.1 uncultured Chryseobacterium sp.
CCAGCTTCTCGGCGATGGTCACATCCAGCTTTCCGGCGGCACGCGTGGCGCTCGTGCCCTCGCTCTTCGCCGCGGTCTTCACATCGGTCTTGGCCATGTTCAGGAATAATGGATGGGGTCCGTGGGGGTCCCCGTCAAACGGACGGCAAATGTAGGGAAAACTTCCACCAGCCGGCGCCGGATGAGCTCCATGGTGTGCCGCTCGCTGGGGTGGTGCCCCACATCGGCCAGCACCAAGTGCCCATCGGCCTCGAAGAAGTCATGGTGCTTCAAGTCGGACGTGACGAACGCGTCCGCCCCGGCCGCCCGGGCACGGCCGATGAGGAAGGCCCCCGCACCGCCGCAGACCGCCACCCGCCGCACGGGTCGGCCCAGCAGGCCCGAATGCCGCACCACCGGCGTGCCGAAAACCTCCTTCAAAAGGGCCAGGAAAGCAGGCTCGTCCAGGGCCGCCGGTAATTCCCCCACCGCACCGGCCCCCACCCCTTGGTGGTCGTTCACCAGCGGCACCAGGTCGTAGGCCACCTCCTCATAGGGATGCGCCGCACGCATCGCCGCCAGCAACCCGGCCTCCAGCGGAGCGTGGTAGAGCACCTCCACCCGCGTCTCGGGCTCGTGGTGCCGCACACCCCTGGCGCCCACGTAGGCATGGGTACCCTCCCCCCCGCGGAAGGTCCCGGTGCCCTCCAGGCTGAAACTGCATTCGTCGTAACGGCCAACATGCCCGCCGCCCGCGGCGAACAGCGCCGCACGCACCGCCTCGGCATGGTCGTGCGGCACGAAGACGGCCAGCTTCCGCAACTGACCCGGTTTGGGTGCCAGTACGGTGGTGCCGGTCAGGCCCAGCAGATCCGCGATGCCCCCGTTCACCCCATCCAGCACATTGTCCAGGTTGGTATGGATGGCGTAAAGGGCGATGCCATGACGGATGGCAGCGAGCACCGTGCGCTCCACCGGCCCGCGCGGCACCAGGCCCTTCAGCCCGCGGAAGATCACCGGATGATGGCTGATGATGATCCCGCAGCCCGAGCGGGCGGCCTCGTCCACCACCTCCTCGGTGCAGTCCAGGCACACCAGCGCGGCGGAGACCTCGGCCTCCGGATCGCCCACCTGGAGGCCGCAGTTGTCATACTCCTCCTGCAGCACCCGGGGCGCCCAGGCCTCCAGCACCGCTGTGAGCTCCTTGATCTTCATCTTTGACGGGCCCGCCGTGGGGCAAGGCACGGCAAAGTAACCATGGGCCCCCGACGCTTCCTGCTCGCCCCACCCGCCTGGGTTTACAGTGCGCTGCTGCTGTTGCGGCACGCGCTCTATGACCTGGGCCTGCTGCGGAGCACACGCCCCACCGTACCCACCATCGCCATCGGCAACCTCGCCCTGGGGGGAACGGGCAAAACGCCCATGCTGGAACTGGTGCTGCGCTCGCTGGCGGACGTGGCACCGGTGGCCACCCTGAGCCGGGGCTATGGCCGGTCGGGCACGGACATCCATGAGGTGGCGGTCGGCGACACCGCAGAACGCAGTGGCGACGAGCCCCTCCAGGTGAAGCGGAAGTTCCCCGACGTCCGGGTATTCGTGGGCGCGGACCGGGTGGCGGCCATCGCCCGCATCGAACAGGCGTTACCTGCCGTCAAGGCCGTGTTGCTGGACGACGCGCTGCAGCACCGCCCCTTGGACGCAGGGCTCAACATCCTGCTCACCACCGCCCATCGACCCTACTGCGACGATGCGCTGGTGCCGGCTGGAAGCCTGCGCGATCTGCGCTCCAGGGCCCGGGCCGCACGCATCGTGGTGGTGACCAAATGCACGGCGGCGCCTTCGGCGGAGGAACAGGCACGTTGGCGCGAGCGCCTCCGCCTTCGGTCGGACCAGGAGCTTTTCTTCGCGGGCATCGCCTACGAGCCACCAACGCCGCGCGCAGCTGCCGCTGAGCAAATACTGCCAGGACCCGGCACGGCGACGCTGGCCATCACCGGCATCGCCGTGCCGGCCCCCTTCCTGGAGCATCTGCGCACGTTCGGTGGAACCGTGGAGCATGCCGCCTTCCCCGACCACCATCCCTTCTCGGCGGCGGACCTGGCCGCCCTGGCAAGGCGTTTCGATAACTTCGCGCCCGCTCCGAAACTGCTGGTCACCACGGAGAAGGACGCCGTGCGGCTGCTGCCGCTGCTGCCCGGCTCTCCCCTTGCGGGCCTTCCCCTGGCCACGATCGGCATGCGGACCGTGATCCTCAACGAACCCGAACACTTCTCCGACCTCATCCGCCGCCATGTTGGAACGTATCCAGCGCATCGCTGACCACCTTGGCAGTGTCGGCACCGAAGAACACCAGGTCGT
>CAZUNW010000315.1:0-2316 GCA_964621425.1 uncultured Chryseobacterium sp.
AGAGCTCCGTTCCATCGGTGGACAGGTGCACGGGTGCATCATTGTCACCAGAACTGCACAAGTCCGTCACCAAGCGCGGTTCCGACCATCGGCCGCCTGTGTGGTCGCTCTCAAAAATGTCCTCGCCACCCATGTTGTCCGGCCGGTTGCGTCCGCAGAAATAGAGCACTTCACCGTCGCCGGAGATGGTGGGCACATATTCCCAGCCGGTCCGTGCCTTGATGGGCGGCCCGAACGGGGTGCGGCGCACATCGCGTTCCTCGCGGGCCTTCAGCAGGGCCACCAGTTCCAGGTAGTTGCGATCGTTACCGAAGAAGCGGTCGAACCGCAGCACCTGTGGTATCGCACCGGACCAGTTGCGCTCACCGATGTGGTTCTGGGCCAGTGCCACCAAGGCGTCATAGGCCATGCGCCGCGGCGCGGCCGCCTTGATGTAGGCCTCGATCTGCGGGATCTGGCTTGTCTGGATGCGGTCCAGGTCGAAGCTGCTGCTTTGTATGGCGAGTGCCACGTCCTGCGCCTGGGCTTCCTGCACCTCGTAGGGCAGTTCCTCATCCTCCACCAGGTCCGAGAACCACTGCAGGGTGGAATACCTGCCATCGCGACCGGCGGCGGCTTGCAGATCGGTGATGAGCTGGTCGCGCCCCAGTGCTTCGGCACGGGTCTCCAGCAGATGCTTCAACAAGAGGATATCGTGCGTGCGCGTGGCGATGGCGTGCATGGAATCGATGGCGGCAGGCACGAAGGCGTGTCCGGGATACGCTTCCACGAAGCGGTTGAAGGACCACGCATCGCCGGCATGGGTGCGCTCGGCGATGAAGTGCTTGTCGCGCAGCTCGCGGGCCAGGCCGGCCAGCTCGCTCTGCGGGTAGGTGGCCAGGTAATCCTCGAACACAGCCGAGCGGGTATCGTTGGCTATGGCGGCGAAGGCAAGGGAATGCACACGGCGTGTGGCCTCCGGCACCTGCTTTGCCTTCGGGTAGGTGTAGCGGAACGTATCGTATGCGTCCAGCGTATTCTCTGCTTCAGCGGCCGCGAAGGCGAGCTCATCGCGACGCGCAGTGGCCTTGGGAGCCTCCTTGGCAGCCGGGTAGCTTCGAAGAAAAGCTTCATAGGCATCGAGGTCGTCCGCCAAGAGCACCTGCGCATACGCCAGGGCATTGCGACGGTCCGTGGCGTTGCCCACCTCGGCCGCAGATGGAAAACGGCGGAGGAAGTCGTTGTAGGCATCGATGGTGTTCGCGTCCGCTGCGGCCTCGAAGGCGATGGTGGCGATGATCGCCCGGGCACGGTCACGCAAGGCCACGGGCGCATCGGTGTAAACGCGCAGGAAATGCTCCAACGCAGGTGTCGTGCGCGCCTTGCTGGCCCGGTCGAAGGCGCTCTGGATGATGGCCCATTTCAGGTCATCCACCGCTTGCACACTCAATCCGTCCTTCAGCCACCGCTCCTGGTCCCGGGTCTCCGCATTGATCAGCACTTTCCTGGCATCGGCAACGAACCGGTAGGCCGAATCGGTGACGGATCCGGCGAACTCCGGGGTGTTATACAGCCGGGCGAGCGCGAAGAGCGTGGGCACATCGTCCGGGCGCTTGGCCAGGTCGCGCAGCAGCTTGAAGCGGGCCTTGTCGTAGTTACCCTTGTCGATGAGGCCATCACGGCTGCTCTGGGCGTGCAGCGGAGCGGCCACCAGCAGCGGACCCAGCACGAGCGCCATGCGCACGATCCGGACTATGATCGACCGGCTCATACGCTCGGGTTCCGCGGCGGCATGTCACGGCCCGGCGGCAGCACGGTGCGCGCGATGCGCGGCCTTCCCGCGGTGACGTTCATGTCCATCTGCTCATGTTCGGCGGGCATCGGCCGCGCCACCGGGGTGCGGCTGCGGGTGCGCGAACGCAGCAGGAGCAGCAGCGCCACGATGAACAGTATGCCCCCGAGCAGCCACCACAGCAGGCCCCATCCCCCCTCGGAAGCCGGGACGGCAGGCGGCTCGGCGGGCGGGGACACGGGCAGCACGGGGCGCACGGCCGGGGCCTGCACCACTGCACGGACGGTATCACGGATCACCGCAGGCTGGCGCACCGTATCCACCGCAGCGGGCCGCGCGGGTTGCGGCATGGCCAGCGCGCGCAGGCCGGCGTTGGTGATGTAGCCCTCCAACTTTGCCGCCCGGTCACCGTCGGCAGCGGACCGGAAGGACGGGTTCGCCATCAGTCGCTCACGAACGGAACGAATGAGGGCATCGCGGCGCGCTGCGTAGGCCTCCGGTGTTTCGCTGCGCGGCTTTAGGCCGTCCAACTGGGCCTGCAGGGC
>CAZUNW010000316.1:0-1035 GCA_964621425.1 uncultured Chryseobacterium sp.
GAAAAGGTAGTGCTGCAGGGTACGGAGCACGAAGCGCAGCGGGGGGGCCAGCAGACCGGCCAGGTCCTGCATCACCATGGCCATCACCCAAACCCAGCCCACCACCAGGTTGTGCACCAGTAGAAGCACGGAGGTCAACGCGAAGAACGGCCACGCCCACGGTCCGGCAGCCTCCACCTTGCGGCGCTGGCCGCCGATATCGGCATCCCACGGGCATTCCTGGCCACGCAGATGGACATGAATGCGCAGCAGGAAGTGCGCCAACACCAATACTCCGGCAAGGGTGAGCCAATCGATCATGGTCGGTCTGCGCTTCCGTGTTTGTAAGGAAGCGGAAGCGTTGCGAAGGAACCGCAGGTGCGCACACCCGTTGCGACCGCGGTACCGGGGTTATGGACAATGGGTGTTGGGAAACTCGGATGCATCCTTCTGGAGAGCCCGGTTCACGGGGCTTTGGTGGTGCTGTCCGTTGGAAATGCCCCCAGGTGGGCGTCGTAGGCCTCCTTGTACTCGAAATAGGCATCCACCATGTTCCCACTGAGGTAGTTGCCCGTGCTGTCGATGTCGTGCCTGCGGGCCGCCTTCGGGTTGTTATCCCAGATCCAGCGGCGGAACCGGTCGCCCGCCGCCTGGTCGGTGAACGGGAGCATCTCCTGTTGCTTCATGGCCTCCAGCTTCACGTAGCGATCATCCTCATAGCTCACGAAGAAGTTGCAATTCTGCGTGGTGAACCAGCGCACATACTTGGATCCGAAGTCCGACAGGCGGATGCATCCGATGCTGTTCGGGGTGCCGAGCATGCCGCGTGCAAGCTGGGCCAATGCGCATTCGTGGATGCCATTACCCACCGTTGCAGAAGGATATTCCGGCGCGGGTGACATGTTGAGGAAGTTGGGCATCTCCGTCTCGCCACGGTAATAGGCCACATGGCGATGGCCGCCGCCCATCACCTGGTCGTGCAGCTTGTCCTGCTCCTCATACCGCCGCTCCCGCTCCCAGTGCTTGGAGTTGATCACATACCGCCCCGCGTAATAA
>CAZUNW010000316.1:1045-2309 GCA_964621425.1 uncultured Chryseobacterium sp.
AACGGCGCCTGCGCCCGATGGGCAGGTATTCCGAATGGCCGTCCTGGCGCTTGGCCGAGGTGGCGAAACGCGCCACAAGCAGGAGGGTGTCCGGATGGGCTTCACACGCGCACAGCGTCTGGCCTGCGGCGTAAACCTTGCCGCCCGCGTAGGAGTATTGCCGCTCGATGGGGCGTGACCGGTACTTCCACACCTTCTCGATGAAATTGATCAGCTGGGCGGACGAGTCCGGCACGGCGCGGCGGATCTCCGCATAAAGGCTGTCCGTGGGCGCATGGTCCACATCCACCGCGATGATGCGTTCCAACAGATCGGGAGGGACCTTGCCCACGCTGGGCAGCAGGTGCAGGTCCGGATGCACCTCCTTAACGCCGCGCGTGTTGCCCTGGTCATCGAGGCTGGAGAAATCGCCTACGAGGTAGCGGTTGCCGTAGGGATGCTGCGCGCCCAGTCGCTGGTTGAAGAGCTCCGCGTAGCTGAACCCAGGCCGTGTTCCGGGCAGCCATGCACTGCTGTCGCGCAGCAGGGGCAGGTAGCAGGGGTTGACCAGGCCGTATGCACGGATCTGGGCCTGCGTCAGGTCGGTCACAAGCGTGCGGGGGCGGGACTGGTCCACCACGGGCTCCTTCGGCATCGGGTCCACCACCGCACTATCCACAGGGGCGACGGGGGCGTTCGCGCCGGGTTCTGCACCTTGGGCGGCGCACCCGGCGATCAGCAGGATGAGGGGCCAATAGGCGGTGGAAAGATGCATGGTTGTGGTGTTTTCGGCCGGCAATATTATTGAACCACAGAACAACTCAGCGCCCCCAGACACTGACCTCGCCCGGCCCGCCCCCGTATGTGCTGATCAGGCACCGGTCGCCAGTGAACGATACACCGATGGGGCGGCGTACCACGAACTGGTGGATCATCCGCATGTCCGCCAGCCGCACCACGCTGGCCCGGTCGTGGTACCAGTGCAGCACGACGGCCACCTCCTCGCGACGGTCCACCCCGAAAAGCAGCGCATTGTGTGCGAAGCGCACCTGCCCCACGAGTTTCCCGTCCGCCACGGCGTATTTGCTGAACGATCTGTTCACGTTGTCGGCGATGTAGAAATGCGCGCGGTCCCCGGACAGGTGGATGTGTCCGGGGTTGGAACTGATGCGGATGGTCCGCTCCAGCTTCAGGCTGTCCAGGTCCACCACGGACACGCAACCTCCGCCCATGTTGTTGACGTAGGCCTTCCGGCCGATGCTATCCATGGCGATGCCCCGCGGGT
>CAZUNW010000317.1:0-2287 GCA_964621425.1 uncultured Chryseobacterium sp.
GCAACACCGCGACGTGGACGGGCCGGCTCACCTGGGACCGCGAGCTGATGCGGCGCCGATTCCAGGCGATGAAGGGTGGCCGCCGGGTCTTCCCCGGCTCTATGACCGACCTGTGGCATGAGGGCTACATGGGTGCGGTCACCGGCTGGCGCAAACAGGAGAACGACTACCTGGCCTTCGGGCCGGCGGCCTTCACCCAGCAAAGCCAGGCCAACTGCACGCCCAACGCCACGGCGGAGATCTCCGGCAACATCGCCAGCACGCCCCTGCCGGCCGCCTGCCCCGGCTGTACGACCGGACAATGGTCCAATGCTGCCGGGGTGACCCCCTACATGAACGCCAGCGCAGGCAACGTGCAGCGCATGCGCAAGCAGATGATGTTCCTGGCCAATGAGCTGAATGTGGAGCTGGCCCAGTTGAATGGAAACAACACGTGGACGCAGGGCCTCTGTCCCGGACAGCCGGTGAACAAGATCGGTTTCCTCATCGGCCAGTCTGGCCTTACCAAACAATGGTCCTGGGAGGTCTCCCTGTTCCATGCCCCTCCCGGGGTGAACGACCTGAGTGGCGGTTTCGTGACGAACACCGACCCCGGTGCGGGCTGTGGCTTCAATGCGCCGGCCACGCAGGCACGTCCCATCGCCCTCGCCGGCGCGTGGGATGAGTTCACGCTGAGCACGCCCTTCGTGTGGGATGGCGTCCGCAACATCATCGTGCAGGTGACCATGTCCGGTGGTGCCATCGGCTCGACCTACAACGTTCCCGTGAAGGTCGCCACCACGGCGGTGCCGCTCAGCTATACGCGCTGGATCGGCGTTGTGGCGGGTACCTGCGGCAACGTGGATCCCGCCTGCTCGGGCATCGTGTCCGGCAGCGGCATGGACAACACCTGCAACAGCACGACACCGCCCGCGGGTATCGGTTCCAGCACCGTGCGCCCCGTGGTGCGCTTCGGTGGCACGGTAAGCATCGCGACCGGTCCCCTGGTGGCGGGCAACGGGAACTACATCGTTTACGACGGCGGGTTCATGGTGGAGAGCACACCCGGCTGGCGCCTGCAAGCCGCACCGTACCGGTCCTTCAAGGGCCCGGGCACCATCCACGCGGAGAATGGCGTGTACGACAACGGTGTCCGCCTGAACGACCATGTGTTCGACCGCCACTTCGATGGCCGCGTGGCGCCGCAGGATGCCGCCCAGGTGGGCGGGATGCGCAACCTGTCCATCGACGAGATGGCCGAGTTCACGCGCCTGAACCGCCACCTGCCCACCATGAAGGGCCGCGATGCCTGGGAGCGCGAACACGGCTTCTCCTTCGGCGACCTGACCAACCAGTTGTGGACGACCACCGAGACACACGCGCTCTACCTGGCCGAGCTGAACCGGCAGGCCCACCTGCTGGAGGTGCTGAGCACCGACAGGCCGCTGCGCCCCGAGGAGCTCGGACCCATGACCAGCGCGATCATCGCCCTGCCTGACCTCACCGATGCACAGAAAGCCCGGATGGTGACCGACCTTACCGGGCGCGCCAAGACCGAAACGCGAACCAACCACTGACCATGCGCATGCGTCCGACCCGTACCGCGATCCCGATGCTTCGTTCGGTCGTGCTTGGCACGGTACTGACCGCTGGCCTGTCCCTGCAGGCCCAGATCGGTATCAACCCCACCGGTGCCGCGCCCAGCAGCAACGCCATGCTCGACCTGAGCCAGGTGAGCCGCGGCCTGCTGATCCCCCGGATGACCGATGCCCAGCGGGCCGCACTGGCCACTGCGGAGGGCCTCATGGTCTACCAGAACAACGCCACAGCGACCGCCCCGCGCGGCTACTGGTATTACGATACCGACCTGCTGCCGGCCCCCGCGTGGGTGTACCTGTCCACCACGGCCTCCTGGCAACTGGGCGGAAACGCAGGAACCACCGCTGCGGATTTCCTCGGCACCTCGGACAATGTGGACCTCGTGTTCCGCACCAACGGCACAGAGCGCATGCGCGTGACATCCGGTGGACTCGTGGGCGTGAACGTGCCTGCCACCTATACCGAGCAACTGGAGATCAATGGAGGACTTCTCATCGGGGGCACCTCTGTGACAAACACCGAGGGCAGCATCCGCCTCAATCCCACCACCGGTGCGCACGATGGCAACATCGACAACTCCGCAAACTGGTATCAGCTGGAGAACGCCTTCCTCCTGGATAAGAACCAGACCTACCTGAGCAACCCCGTGCCGGTATGCGCCTATCCCGCTGGTGCGTTCCCGTCCGTGGGTGCCATCGTGGACAACGGC
>CAZUNW010000318.1:0-2284 GCA_964621425.1 uncultured Chryseobacterium sp.
AACCCGCGCCACGGCATCAACCGCAACCCCAAGCTGGACAAGGGCGCCATCAACGCCCGCATCAACAGTTCCGTGCTGTCGCTCTACGATGGCGAACGCCTCAAGGCGCCGATGACCAGGGGCGCCGAAGGCTTCATGGCCACCACGTGGGCCGATGCGGACAAGGCGATCGGCACCAAGCTCGGTGAGCTCGCCGCCGCCGGCAAGCGCATCGTGGTGCTCACGCCCACCCTCATCAGCCCCAGCGCCAAGGCGGCCATCGCGCAGCTGCGCAGCCGCTATGCCGCCAGGCCTGCCGCCGAAGGCCTGCCCGCCACGGGCGGCGCCGCGGTGGACCACGTGCAGTACGATTCCATCAGCTACACCGGCCTCACCCGAGCCAACGAGAAAAGCTTCGGCTTGCGCGTGATGCCCTCCTACGACCTCACGAAGGCCGACGTGGTGGTGGGCGTGGACTGCGATTTCCTCAGCGGATGGGGCAGTTCCACCGAGCACAGCTGGCAGTATGCCAGCCGCCGCCGCCCCGAGGACGGGGCCATGAGCAGGCACTGGCAGTTCGAGGCGCGCTTGAGCATCACGGGCGCCAACGCCGATGAGCGTGTGGCCATCAAGCCCAGCGAAGTCGCCGGTGCCGTGGTCGGCCTGCACGATGCCGTGGCCCGCAAGGCCGGTGCCGCGGTCGCCGGCGGTGGCATGGAGCACCCCCAACTTTCCGCCGCCGCTGAAGCCCTCTGGGCGGCCAAGGGCCGTGCCGTGGTCCTGTGCGGCAGCAATGACGAGGCCGTGCAGGTGGTGGTGAACCGCATCAATGACCTCCTGGGCGCCTACGGAAGCACCATCGACCTGGCCAACCACACCTGGTTCTACCAGGGCGATGACACCGCCGTGGCCCAGCTCGTGAAGGACATGAACGCGGGAGGCGTGGGCGCGCTGCTTATTGCCGGCACGAACCCCGCCTACAGCCTGCCCAACGCGGCTGAGTTCAAGGCCGGGCTTGAGAAGGTGTCCCTCACCGTGTGCATGGGTACGCACGCCGACGAGACCGCGAGCCTGTGCCAGTGGGCCTGTGCCGATCACCACTACCTGGAATCCTGGGACGATCACATGCCGAAGGTGGGCCGCTACGCCCTCAGCCAGCCCGTGATCACCCCCCTGTTCGACACGCGCCAGTGGCAGGAAAGCCTCATCCGCTGGGCCGGCGGAACGGGCAGCTACCACGACCTCATCAAGTCCACCTGGCAGGCGGCTCTCGCCTCCCGCGCGGATGCCGCAACGCTGGCGCCGTTCAGCAGCGTGTGGCAGACCAGCCTGCACGACGGTGTGTTCGAGGCCTACACGGCCACGGCCGCCCCTGTCACCTTCGCCGCCGATGCCGCGGCCGCAGCAGCAGCAGCGAAGAAGAGCGCTGGCAGTGGAGGCGAGTGGGAGCTGGTGCTCTACACCAAGGAGGGTATTGGGGATGGCCGCCACGCCAGCAACCCGTGGCTGCAGGAAATGCCCGACCCGCTCACCAAGGTGACCTGGGACAACTACGTGCTGATGTCCCCGACGGACGTCAAGCGCTTGGGCCTGCAGACCTACCTGGGCCAGGAAAGCCCGGCCAGCGTGGTCACCGTCGCCGCGAACGGCACGGAACTCCAGCTGCCCGTCGTGCCGGCACCGGGCCAGCGCACCGGCACCATCGCCATCGCCGTGGGCTACGGCCGCGGTGCGAATGGCGAGAAGGTGGGCAGGGCCGCTTGCATGCCCAATGAGGACGGGAGCAGTACGCCGGTGGGCCGCAACGCTTGGCCGTTGGTGTCCATGGCCGGCGGCACCGCGTCGATGTCCGTGGGCAATGTGACGGTGACCCCGACGGGCACCACGCATCCCATCGCCATCACCCAGACGCACCTTACGCACATGGACCGCCACAGCGTGGTGAAGGAGACCACGCTGGCCACCTGGAGCAAGCACGATCCGAAGGGCACCTATAACCACCCGCATGAGCTGGCGGTGCACGAGGACGTCAACAAGGACGGCGTGATCGACGCGCGTGACCGGTTGCCGGTCAAGGAGTTCGACCTGTGGGAGGAGCACCCCGTGGAAGGCGTGGGCCACCGCTGGGGGCTGAGCATCGATCTGAACACCTGCACGGGCTGCGGTGCATGCGTAACGGCCTGCACCAGCGAGAACAACGTTCCGGTGGTGGGCAAGGATGAGGTGCGCCGCAGCCGCGAGATGCACTGGCTGCGCATCGACCGCTATTTCAGCTCCGACATGACCAAGGAGCGCGCAAAGTCCG
>CAZUNW010000319.1:0-2263 GCA_964621425.1 uncultured Chryseobacterium sp.
GGAAGTGCTCCCCACCCTCGCCGATACCGATCACCAGGGGCGAGATCTTGCGAGCGGCCACCATCAAATGAGGCTGCTTACGGTCGACCACCACGATGGCGTACGCTCCCACCACGCTCTCCAGCGCCAGGCGCACCGCCTCCGCCAGGTCCACGCCCTCCGTGCGCTGGATGTCATCGATCAGGTGTACCAGCACCTCCGTGTCGGTATCGCTCCGGAACACATGGCCGCGAGAGCGCAACTCCTCCTTGATGGCGGCGTAGTTCTCGATGATGCCGTTGTGGATCAGCGCCAGATCGCCGCTTGTGCTCTGGTGCGGATGGGCGTTGACATCGTTGGGGGGGCCGTGGGTGGCCCAACGGGTGTGGCCGATGCCCACGGTACCGGTGTGGTCCTTGCCCGCCACATGCGCCTCCAGGTCGCTCACCTTGCCCTTGCACTTGTGCACGGTGAGCGCAGCCCCGTTCAACAGCGCCACACCCGCACTGTCGTACCCCCGGTACTCCAGGCGACGCAGCCCGTTGATCAGGATCGGGTAAGCCTGCTTATCCCCCAGGTAGGCTACGATGCCGCACATGCCGGTCAGTAGGTGGTAAAAGTAAGGACCAGCTTCATCGGGTCCTCCACGTCCTGGGGACCGCCGATCACCGTGCGGTCCACGGACACCCCTCCATTCCCGGGCACCAGCGACAGACCCGTATTGGCATACCCGGCGTCCAGCAGGTTCTGGACATACCTGGTGATGACGAACCGGTACACGCCTGCATCCTTATCCAGTTGGCCGCCCACGTTCAGGCCGGCGGTGAGCTGGTCGGGCACGAGCAGGTCCTCACCCGCCTCGTTCCGGCGGAAGACGAACAACGTGTTGGATGGAGGCATCGCATCGGGGGCCATCCCCTTCAAGGGCACGAGCAGTTCCGCCTTGGCCAGCGCCCGCAACTGGGCAGCCGGGTAATCCAGGATGTGCGGAAGCGCGATCCGCGTGCGCAGGCCACCGAGCGCCTGCAGGTAGCAGGTAGAGCCCAAGGTGCTGTCTGCCAGGGCCTCGGGAAGGCCGGGCTCCACGGCACCGGCGTGGCCATGCTCCATGACCGTGTACCGCACGCAGTTCTCGTTGATCAACAGATCGAAGCGCAGGGTGTCCTCCACGCCCGGGAGGGTGTTGCGGTAGTAGAGCGTCACCTTGCTCTCGGCCAGCAGCAGGTTGAGGTACAGGATGCCGCCCTGGCCGGGCAGCTGGCCGGGATTGTCCACGCCGATGAGCAGCCCCTTGAAGTAGTTGAGGAAGGCGGTGTTGTCCACCATGTCCGGCGTGCCGAAACGGGCCAGCAGGCGCTGGCCGAAGGCGGGTGCCAGCGGGATGCGCAATTGGGGGGCCAGGGTGTCGCCGCCCACCACGGGACGCACACCGGGAGAGGGGGTGATGAGACCGCTGTGCGAACGCACCAGGTCCTGGTCCAGGCGGGCGGGAACGTCATCCACCCGGTAGATGCTGTCCACCGACAGGAGGTCGGTGATCTCGTGCACCGTGAAGCGCTGGGCGCCGAGGTCACCGTACACGGGACTGGCATCGTCAAAGCGCAGGGCCAGCACCACCGAATCGATGACAAGCCCCGAATTGTCCTGGCCGCTTCCCACGTTGTTTGTGCTGAGGCGTACCTGGGACACAATGCTGGCGCGCACCATGCCGAAGCGCGGGTCCATGTAGCTGCCCAGCGCGTTGCGGCTGAGGCCACTGGTCTTCACAGGGGCCTCGGCCACGGTCCAGGCAAGCAGCGTGGTGGTATCGGTGACTACCAGGCCCAGGGTATCGCGCGGGTCGATGAGGTCGCGGCCCAACTCGTCCTCGGGCCGCCGGCAGGCCGCAAGGGCTACGACCATCAGGGTCACCCACAGCAGCAGGCGACCGGCGCGGGTCCGGGGGGTCGGGCGGAATGAGCTCACACCAGCGCCTCCTCCAGCACGCTGTGGTAGAAGTCAGCGTGCGCGGTGATCAGGTCGGCCGCGGCGGGGCAGGCCAGCACCGGCTTCTCGCTGGACTTGATGGCGTTCTCCAGCCCCTTGGCCAGCTTCGGGCTGCCCTTCACCACCGCATCGCTCATGTCGATGCCGAACTTGTACAGTTCGTCCGTGGTGGGCTTGGAAAGGCCCTTGAGCAGGTCCTTGGGGAAGCCCTCCAATTCGAGTTTCCGGGCCAGGCCCTTGTCCAGCGTCTCCGGCTTCTCATCGTACACGCTGAACACCAGCTTGGCGTTCTCGAAAT
>CAZUNW010000320.1:0-2260 GCA_964621425.1 uncultured Chryseobacterium sp.
TGCTGTCGAGTTCGATCGAGATCGTGGACCCGATCATGGGCGTCGCCTTCTGGGATCCATCAGTCTCGATCGCATCCGAGGATGTGTCCATCACCTTCGCCGCCGGTCGGCCGATCTCCATCAACGGCGAGGACATCCCGCTGGTGCAGTTCGAGAAGCGCGTCAGCGACGAGCTTGACAGTTACCGCAACGACTTCGGCCAGACCGTGGACGGCCAGATGACCGAGCAGGTCCGCAACAGTGTGTGGCAGGAGGTGATCCGCGAGAACACCCTGCTGCGCAGCGCCGAGCAGGCCGGTTTCGGGGCCACCCTGAGCAAGGAGGAATACGATGACATCCGCTTCGGCAACAACGTGCTGGCGGAGTTCAAGGGCAACCCCAACTTCCAGGGCCCCGATGGCCAGCCCAACAAGGAGACCCTGCGCAAGTATTTCGAGAGCGTGCAGACCAATGCCCCGGTCTACCACGAGATCCAGAAGCGCCGTATCATCAACAATCGCATCATCGCCAAGTACAACACGCTGGTGCGGAAGAGCGTGTTCGTCAACGCCGCCCAGGTGAAGGACGATCATGCCCAGCGCAACACCAAGGCCACCTTCAACTTCGTGGCCAAGCGCTATGACAGCGAGGCGGACAGCCTGTATACCGTTACGGACCAGGAGCTGAGCCGGTACTACGAGGCCCACAAGGACGACAAGCGCTACGTCCAGAAGCCCTCACGCGCCTTCGATTACGTCACCTTTCCGGTGGTGGCCTCTGCATCGGATATCGAGCAGCTGCGCGCCGAGATGGCCGCCCTCAAGCCCGACCTCGAGAAGGCCACCGGCTCCAACGATTCGTTGTTCATCACCGCCAATAGCGAGGACCGCAGCTACAGCGTCACCCCCTATGCGCCCGGCACTGCCGATGCCCTCAACGACAGCCTGCTGAAGAACGCCCCCATCGGCACCGTGGTGGGTCCCTTCCGCGAGGGCCAGAACTTCAAGCTGGTGAAGGTGAAGGAGCTCGCCAAGGTGGACGAGGCCCGTGTGCGCCACATCCTCCTCAGCACACAGAGCGGCAAGCCGGAGGACGAGGTGAAGCAGCGTGCGGACAGCATCCTCGCCGCAGTGAAGGCCAGGAAGACCGTGTTCGAGGACCTGGTGAAGAAGTACAGTGAGGACCCCGGCAGCGTGCCCAACGGTGGCGTTTACGAGTGGTTCGACCGCACACGCATGGTGCCCGAGTTCACCAAGGCCAGCTTCGATGAGAAGGTCGGTGCCATCACCATCGCAAAGACCACCTATGGCTACCACATCGTGGAGGTGCTGGGCCAGCGCCAGCGCGACGAGCGCCGCGTGGTGAGCCTCACCCGCCGTGTCCGCCCCCTGCCCGCCACCTACAAGGAGGTGTACACGACGGCCAACGAGTTCAGCCTGAACCACGCCACGGCCGACAGCATGAAGGCCGCCGCAGAGAAGCGTGGCCTCCAGTTCATGAACGTGGACGAATTGAGGGCCGATCAGCGCTTCGTTCCCGGCCTGCAGGACCCCGCCGGACTGGTGAGCTGGGTGAACCGTGCCGAGACCGGGAAGGCGAGCGAGCCCATTGAGGTGGGTGAGAGCTACGTGGTGGCCCTTGTCCGCAAGGTGCGTGCCCAGGGTGTGCCCGAGCTGGAGGATGTCCGCGAGACCTTCACCCGCGAGGCCGTGAAGGAAAAGAAGGCCGAGGCCTGGATGGCCAGGATGGCCGGCAAGACCGACCTTAACGCGCTGGCGGGTGAGCTCGGCGTGACCGTGCAGAACGCCGCAGATCTGGCGTTCAGCGCTACCAGCATCCCCGGTGGGTTCACCGAGGGTGAAGTGATCGGCAGCATCTTCGCGATCCCCGCAGGCGAGGCGCGCGGGCCCTTCAAGGGCGACAATGCGGTGTACGTGGCGGGTATGACCACCCTGACGCCCGCGACCGAGCTTGCCGACGTCAACGCCGAGCGTGCCGGCATCGTTCAGCGGGTCCAGGGCCGTGCCGAGGGCGGCCTTTTCAATGCCCTGCGCGAGGCCGCCAACGTGGTGGATGACCGCAGCAAGTTCTACTGAGGCGCGTCCAGCGTCATGTCTTGAAGCGGGCCCATCGGGCCCGCTTCCCGTTTCAGCGCAACTGGGTTAGCCGTTCGGCATCCAGCCTCACCAGGATGCCCAACAGGATGGTGAAGCCCAGCAGCGAGCTTCCGCCGTAGCTGAAGAAGGGGAGAGGGATGCCGATCACCGGCGCCAGGCCGATG
>CAZUNW010000321.1:0-2259 GCA_964621425.1 uncultured Chryseobacterium sp.
GGGCTTCGAGCTGGAGCTCTATCGCCGCCTGCACTGCGAAAGCCCTGTGGATGCCGAGGGATTCCGGCGTACCGACCGCGAAACACTGGCCGGCCAGGTGATGTCAGGCGCATTGGCCACCTACGAGCGGCGCTCCACGGAACTGGCCCGCCAGGCGCTGCCGGTCATCAGCGATGTGTTCCTGAACCAGGGCGCCCAGTATGAGAACATCGTGGTGCCCATCACCGATGGCATACGCACCATGCAGGTGGTGGCCAACCTTGAGCGGTGCTACCGGAGCGAGGGACGGGAGCTGGTCGGCAGCATCGAGAAGTACATCACCCTGGCCGTGATCGACCACGAATGGAAGGAGCACCTGCGCGAGATGGACGACCTGCGTCGCAACGTCCAGAACGCCAGCCTCGAGCAGAAGGACCCCCTCCTCATCTACAAGCTTGAGAGTTTCAACCTGTTCAAGGACATGGTGGAGCGTGTGAACGGGGACGTGATCGGCTTCCTCACCGGGGCGGGCCTTCCCGCCGCCCAGCCGAACGTGCAGCAGGCGCAGGCCCCACGCCCCCCCCAACAGCGGCTGCAGACCAGCCGCACCGACGTGCCCAGCTACTCATCCTCGTCCTCAAGCGCCGCGCCGAGGCCCGCGCCACAACACCAGCGGAACGCACCTCCTGCGCAGCAGCCTCAAGGCCCCCCCCCTGCCCAATCACGTCCCGTACAACCCGTGCGCGTGGAGAAAAAGGCGGGCCGCAACGACCCCTGCCCCTGCGGAAGCGGCAAGAAGTACAAGCAGTGCCACGGCAAGGAGGCCTGATGCCTCCCTTTTACATGGCGACGGCCCCGGGTATCCCGGGGCCGTCGGCCTATGGTATGTCGCGTGGTTCGTTCACAGATCGACAGGTACCTGCACCTGCACCCTCACCGGCCTGCCCTTGTCCCGCCCGGGCTCCCACCCCGGCGTACGCTTCAGCACCTCCTTCACCTTTTCGATGAGGGCCGCGTCCTCGCCCTCCAAGACCCTCACGTCCGACAACTCGCCGTTCTTCTCAACGATGAAGCTGGCTGTCACCTCGCCCTTCATCCGTTCGCCCAACTGCGCCTCCATCTGGCTGCGGACGCGGCGGATGAGCTCCTTGTCACCGCCTGGATAACTGGGCATGGTCTCGGCACGCGTGTACACGATGTCCGCCAGCGGCTCGGGGTCGTAGACCTTTTCGGCCAGGGCATGCCCTACCGCATCGAAACGCTGCCAAACCCCCTTCTTCAGCCCGTGCGCATAATCCCCCGTGCTCTCCACCTGCCCGTTGGCATAGAAGAAGGTGAAGCGACCGTTCTCCACGGTGAGTTGCTCATCCACGTAGAGGCCTTCCGCCTTGAGCCGTCCGTCCATCGTATACGTGCGGCCCAGATAGGCGCCGCCCTCCACGCCTTCCAGTACACGGTAGTAGGATGCCTGCCTGGCCTTGGTCACCTTGAGCTGCGCATCGAGCAGGATGCGGTCCGGTCCCTGCGCCGCAGCGGTAGGGCCACCCCATGAAAGGGTCGCCATCAGGGCGGGGATGAGCGGGGTCAGCAGGGTGCGCACAGGTGGACGGGGTCATCGTCCGCGATCACGGACACCCCTTGTTACGCATGTATCGCCGGCAGGTTACGGTCTTTCAGCCCGCCCAACCCTCGCGATCGAGGCTGCGGTACTGGATCGCCTCAGCCAGGTGCTCGGTACGGATGTCGCCGCTGACCGCGAGGTCGGCGATGGTCCGGGCCACCTTGAGAATGCGGTCGTACGCCCTTGCACTGAGGCCCAGCCGCTCCATGGCCCGCTCCAGCAGGGCACTGCCGGCCGCGTCGATGCGACAAATGCCGCGCAGCTGCTGGCTGCTCATCTGCGCATTGCAATGAAGTCCGGTGCCTGCGAACCGGCGTTGCTGCAGGGTGCGCGCCTGCATCACACGCTGCCGGACATCACTGCTGCGTTCGGCGCTTCGTTCGGCGCTGAGTTCGCTGAACGGCCGCGGGGGCACCTCGATGTGGATGTCGATGCGGTCGAGCAACGGCCCGCTGATGCGGGTGAGGTACTTCTGGACAACCCCGGGCGGGCACACACACTCCTTCTCGGGATGATTGTGGAATCCGCATGGGCATGGGTTCATGGCGGCAACGAGCATGAAGCTGGCCGGATACTCCACCGTGGAGCGCGCGCGGGAGATCGTCACCACACGGTCCTCCAGCGGCTGCCGCAGCACCTCCAGCACGGTGCGCTTGAAC
>CAZUNW010000322.1:0-471 GCA_964621425.1 uncultured Chryseobacterium sp.
ATGCCGGTCGAAGGCCACCTGGTGGCGGATGCTCATTGTGGCGCAATCGATCACCCAGATCGCACAACCCTCCAGGTCGCAGGCCACGGCCACATCCCCCCGGGCCGATACCTGCACGGATTTCACCCCCTTGCCCTTGCCGATGGTGAGCAGGCGACTGAAGCTGGTGCTGTCGAAGGCCATGGGCGCAGCGGGGTCGGTTGCGGAGGGCACGCTGTCCACAGGTGCGGGAAGGCTGTCCACCGGGGAGTACGGCGTTGTGATCGCCGCCGGCGTGGCGGCCTCGGCCGTGGTATCGCTGCACGCGTGCAGGAGGGTGCAGCAGCCGGCCAGCAGGAGCAGGGCCCCCAGCCCCAAGGCCAGGACGCTCGCCACGACCGCAGGCAGGTTGGGGTGGAAGGTCGAGCCCTCGCCCAGGCGTCGCAGCACCCGAAGGGCGTCTCTGAACGTCGGGGCGCGGAAGAAGACCCA
>CAZUNW010000322.1:481-2252 GCA_964621425.1 uncultured Chryseobacterium sp.
ACGCGCTTCCTCGGGCGTGGCACCGCGTGGTTGGAGGTCCATGGACATGCAGGTGTACCGGGGGACGACCTGCACCATGCGGCCGCGGTACAGCCAGCAGGACAGGAAGAAGCCTTGACGGAGGCTGGTGCGGTGCAACTGGTCGAAGAGGAAGTTGCCCAGGCCGTGGAAGATGATGCCGCCCTTGTGGAATTCCACGTATTGCGGCTCGTGGGCCTGCGAGCCCACCACGATGTCGGCGCCCGCCTCGATCAGCTCATGGGCCATCTGCACCTGTGGTTCGGGAGGCCGCGGGCTGTCCACCTCGCGGAACTGGACGGTTGCCACCACCGTACGCACCAGGCTGTCGGCCCGCAGGGAAGCGATGGCACGCTCCGCATCCGTGCGGAAGTAGCGCTTGGCCCCGATGGAACGGTCGCGGCACCCCTTGCCTGGGAGGCAGGTGCCGTCATAGCCCACAAAGCCCAGCCTATGCCCGTCAGGCAGATCCACCTTGAGGGGCCGTGAGGCCTGCTCCATGTCCGCTCCACCACCGTAGGTGCGCATACCTTGTTGGGCATACCAGGCCAGGGTGGCCAGGTAGGGTGCCGTGCCCATGTCAAGGTTGTGGTTGCCCGTGAGCTCCACCACGTCCACCCCCAGCTCGCGCAGCAGCGCCATGTCCCGCCACTTGGTGGCGAAGCGCATGTGCATGCCCCGGTAGTCGCAGTCCTCCACGCCGCTTACCTCGTTGCTCACGTGCACGATGTCACCGGGTCTGAACCACCCGCGGGCATGGGCCATCACGTGGTCGGCCCCGCGGCGGTCAAGTACGTACCCCAGGTACCGGGTGATCGCGGTGACGCCCGTATGGTGATAGCGGACGAGCTCCGTGGTGTCGAAAGGGGTCCCCTCGGGGAACAGCAGCAGGGGATGCTCGCGCGGGCCGGCGAAGAAGGATCGCCCACCCACGATCACCTCCTTCAGGCGCTTGTCAAGGCTGTCCAGCGTTACCAGGAAAAGGGACCCGGCCGGCGCCGCCAGCATGGCGTGCACCGTCAGCACGGGAGGCGCTGCGGGCAGTTCGAAGTGTGAACGCACCGCTTCGGCGAGGTCAGCGGTGACCGCCACGCGACCGGCGCGCAGCCCTTCCAGCACCACCTCCTCTGACAGGGAGTCCAGCACGGAGCCATAAGTTGTCACCGCCAGCACGGGGAGCTGGGACCGTTGCGTCAACTCCTGCGGAGCAACGGGCACCGGAGGAGGCGGAGCGATGGAGCATCCCGGGGTGCAGGCCAGCAGGGCGAGGAGGCCGGGCAACGTTCCGAGAGCGAACCGCATGGGAGGAGGCGCTGCTGAAGGTGCAGGCGGCGATGGCGAATGTGGCCAAAAGTAGGTGGACCGCCTGACAGCTTCCGGCCGTCGGTGACGGGGATGCTGCGTTGGACATACGGTGGCGTAGGAACCGATCTGCGACATTTGCGCCCTGGCCAGGTCGGGTATGGCGAACGAGGGAGCATCGCGGTTGATTTGGGCGGGCCTTGTGCTGCTGCTGCCTGTGGTGCTGCTTCATGGATACGATCGTTGGGCCAGTGTGCTGTCGCCATTCGGCGTAGAGCTGGCGAAGCGCACGCCGGATGAGTTGCCGCCGGTGGTACCGGTACCGCCCGTTATTGGAGCATCACCCTCCGCCGTCAAGGATGCCGCGGACTCGGCCGGCGTGGCCGTGGCCCTTGTTCATCCGGGCGCGCCGCCGCTGGCGGACACTGTCCGCGAGGCGATGGATACCCTT
>CAZUNW010000323.1:0-2245 GCA_964621425.1 uncultured Chryseobacterium sp.
GATGCTCTCCAGGGCGTCGCTGAGCAGTGTGGTGCTGTGGGTGAGGTGCCAGGCGATGAACTTCACCGCCATCACGGCCGTGCCGATGCCCAGGGTCCATGCCTGCAGGCGGATGCTGGCGCGTGCCTCTTCCATGCGGCAAGTTTACGCGGCTATCTTGGGGCAATGGAGGACCTTGTGCATACAATGAAGGTGATGCCATTGCTGGAGGGTGAACTGGTGCGGAAGATGCTGGCCGAGGGTCGCGTGGTGGAGGTGCCGTCCGGTGCCGAGCTGCTCCAGGAGGGCGCCTACGTGCACGAACTGCCCATCCTCCTTGAGGGGCTCGTGCGCGTATTCATCGGCCACGAGGACAAGGAACTTCTGCTGTATTACATCGAGCCAAGCGACAGCTGCGTCATGAGCTTCGCGGCGATGAACGGGCGCAGCCCCAGCCGCATCAATGCTGTGGCCGAGCGCCCCAGTCGGCTGCTGATGGTACCCGAGGCCAAGGTGCGCCAATGGATGCGTGAGCACCCCTCGCTCACGGACCTGATGCTCCGGCAGTACCATGAGCGCTACAACGACATGTTGCACACCGTGGAGCAGGTGTCCTTCGGTGACCTTCCCACCCGGCTGATGGATCACCTCAAGCGGCTGAGGAGTGTGACCGGTAACGATGTGCTGGACGTGCGGCATGCCCGCCTGGCGCAGGAGCTGGGGTCCGCGCGGGAGGTGGTCACACGCACCCTGCGCAGGCTCGAGGCGGAAGGGCTCATCCGCCAGCTACCGGGAGGGATCCGGGTATTGGACTGACGGGCGTCATCGACGGCAGCTTCGGCCCCACGCACCTTAGCGAGGCCATCCGGTGAGCGCGATGGTTCCCTGGCCGGGGCGTTCCGGCCGCGCATCATTCCCATCATGAAAAGGAACGTGGGCAATTTCGATCGCATCATCCGGGTGTTGGTCGCCGTGGCCTTGGGATACCTTCACCTGTCCGGCACCGTGACCGGCACCTTCGGGCCGCTCCTGCTGGTGGTGGGCATCATCCTGCTCCTCACCGCCCTGGCCGGTTCGTGCCCGCTCTACAGCCTGCTGGGCATCAGCAGTTGCGCGTTGAAGCACAAGGCATGAGCCCGATGGTGCGTAACCTTGCGCACCCATCACCCGCCCATGCTCTACCTGCTCATCGCATTCATCTTCATCGTCGGGTATGCCTGCATTGCCCTTGAGCACCCCTTGAAGGTGAACAAGGCCGCGAGCGCGGTGCTCACCGGTATGCTCATCTGGACGGTGATCATGCTCGGTCACGATGAACTGTTCCCCGCGTCGGAGGGCGGGCACGAGCACCTGCTCCACCAGCTCTACGAGCACGTGAGCGGGATCGCCAGCATCCTTTTCTTCCTGCTGGGGGCGATGGCCGTGGTGGAGTTGATGGACGCGCATGAGGGATTCCGGGTCATCACCGATCGGATCCGCAGCACCAACAAGCGTGCGCTGCTTTGGGTGATCGGATTCCTGACGTTCTTCCTGAGCGCAGCATTGGACAACATGACCACGGCCATCGTGATGGCGGCGTTGCTGCGCAAGTTCGTGCGGGACAAGGACGACCTGTGGACCTTCTCCGGGCTGGTGATCGTCGCGGCCAACGCAGGGGGCGCATGGAGCCCCATCGGTGACGTCACCACCATCATGCTTTGGATCGGCGGTCAGGTCACCACCGTGAATATCATGCACAAGCTGCTTCTACCGAGTCTGGTCTGCCTGGTCCTGCCACTGGTCTGGCTCACGGTGCGCGCCAAGGGACGCCTGGAACTGGTGGACCTTCCCCCGCAGGACGACACCGGCTCCGCTTCGCGCCTGAGCAAGACGGAGAAATACATGGTGTTCCTCATCGGCATGGCCACGCTGCTGGGCGTGCCGGTCTTCAAGGCGGTGACACACCTGCCTCCCTTCATGGGGCTCATGCTCGGACTGGGCGTGCTGTGGGTCTTCACCTCGTTCATCCACGATCGGCACCCGCTGTGGGAGGAGCGACGGCACATGACGGTCTCCTCGATCCTCGGGCGCATCGACCACAGCAGCATCCTGTTCTTCCTGGGCATCCTTTTGGCCGTGGCCGGACTCCAGGTGGCTGGTCACCTTACGGATCTGGCGCATCTGCTGGACCGCAGCCTGGGGGATATCTACGCCATCAACACGGTTATCGGTGCGCTCAGTGCCGTGGTGGACAACGTGCCGCTGGTGGCGGCTGCAATGGGCATGT
>CAZUNW010000324.1:0-2206 GCA_964621425.1 uncultured Chryseobacterium sp.
GCTGCCGCAGCGCGTTCGCCAGGACCAGCTGTTGTCCAGTGCGGCGCGCAAGGAGCACCGCACGCTCCAGGAAACGGTCGGCGGTATCGGTATCGATGCGCTGGTAGGCAGCGCCCAGGTCCAAACAGGCCTGTGCCTCACCGGAGGTACCACGCGACGCGGCCATGACCTGATGCAGCGCATCGAGCCCCGGGTCACGGGCAAAGCCCGCCCCAGCACACGCACTAAGGGCCAGTACAAGGATCCAGGCCCATTGGCCCCGCTCAGCCTTCCGCACCACCATACCCGCAAGTTCGGGGAAACGCCCTCCCGGGCGCAAGTAGCCGGGTCGAACGATCGTCATGGTGGCATAGCCCTTCCCGGACCAACTTGGCACTCCCATCCAACCAGCCATGCGCACCAGCTTCCTGCTTCCCATCATCGCCCCCTCCCTCCTGTCCGCACAATGGGAGCTGCCGAACGTGAACACCGCCGTGCGCGACCAGGCGGGCATCAGTTGCACCTCACCCCTTGCCGCACCGGGTCCGGATGGCAGCACCTATATCTGCTGGTTCGAGCAGGAA
The DNA here is from genome assembly GCA_964621425.1 of uncultured Chryseobacterium sp. GTDB lineage: Bacteria > Bacteroidota > Bacteroidia > Flavobacteriales_F > PHOS-HE28 > PHOS-HE28. The sequence continues at coordinate 564 of CAZUNW010000324.1, forward strand.
GGCGGCCCCTACGTGCTGCGCATGCAGCGGCTCGGCGTAGACGGCGCCCCCCTGTGGGATCCCGCAGGCGTGGTGGTCAGCAACGAGCCGCAGAACAGCGCCATCTATCGCTACGACCTCGTGACCGACGCCGCCGGCCATGCAGTGGTCGCATTCCAGGATGAGCGATCGGGGATATTGGATGTGGCCGCCAGCCGCATCGGCCCGGATGGCACGCCGCACTGGGGAAACGACGGACTGCCCCTACCCACACCCGGCACCACGGGCATCGCACCCGCCATCGGCGCGCTCACCGACGGCCGCATGGCGTTCGCATGGAACACCGCGCGCACACCTGCCACCGTCGCCTGGCGGGTGCTTGCCGCCGATGGCACGCCCGACCCCCTCGGCACGCAGGAGCTCGCGGCCAACGGCACACTCAGCCGTCCGCGCATCATCCCCACATCGGATGGCGGCTTCTGGCTGCAGTACGTGGAACAGTCCGGCAACTTCCTGTCCCCCGGCACGCTAAAGGCAAAGCGTTTCCAAGCCGACCTCAGCGGCGCATCGCCGATCACGGTGTGCACCGCCACCATCAGCGGCTTCTACTTCCCACAGCCGGTGCCGGATGGCCTGAACGGGTTCTATGTGGCCATCAACACAGCCAACAGCGGCAACGCAAACCTCACCGATGTGCATGTGACACGCTTGCGCGGCAACGGCACCGTTTGGAGCACAACCGGCACCGCCGTGGAGGGTGGCACCTCCACGCAACGCTACACCATGACCGGCACCCCGGCCCTCGTGGGTGACGTGGAGGGAGTGATGATGGTCTATCGCCGGACGGATATCGGCCAGAGCTCCGGTGGCATCGCCGTACAGCGGTTCGACACGGCCGGCATACGCCAGCTAGGCCCCCAGGGTGTGGAGGTGCTCCCGCTCAGTGCCGCACTGCATGCACCGTTCGGCAACAGGCCCGTGCCGGGCGGCATCGTGTGCGCACAGCTGGAGGGGGGCACCGGGTCGAACACCTTGTCCGCCTTCCGCATCGGCCTGGATGGCAGCGTGGTGGACCCGCCGGGCGAGCTGCCCGTCAGCTCCGTCGTTAGCGGCAAGGATGATCCGGTGCTACTTCACTTCCGCGATGGCCAGGGCGTGGCGGTCTGGTACGACGAGCGCAACGGGTATGGCATTTTCGCGCAGAACATGCTGGTGGATGAGGCCTCCATGGTCCCGCCCCGACCGGAAGGGGACATCCGCGTCATCCAGGCCCCGCAGCCCGTCCTGCTGCTGCCACGGGGGCTCGCACCGGGCCTGCTGCGCATCCACGGGGCGGATGGCCGGCTCGTGCACACACAACGCATGGCCGCCGCCACCGCCGGAACCCGCATCGCCTTGCCCGTGCATCTGCTGGGATCCGGGGTCTATGTCGCGGACATCACCACCGCGGAAGCCACCCAGGCCGTTCGCTTCGTTGTGGAGTGACCGGGGTGGGCGCCTGTTCAAGGCACCATGGCCGGCCCGATCACACCTGCATACGTCCCTGCTGGGTGGGCCGCTCGTCATCCGCAGGGTGAATCACTCCCCCGCCACCACCCTGAACGGCGGCCCCACCAGCTCCTTGTCGCCCACCAACAGCACCACCGCACGGTACTCGCCAGGCT
>CAZUNW010000325.1:0-2197 GCA_964621425.1 uncultured Chryseobacterium sp.
CCTGCTGGGCTGCGCACAGACCGGTACCGGAAAGACGGCAGCCTTTGCCATCCCCATCCTGCAGGAACTGCACGAGCGCGGCATTGGTGGGCAGCCGGGTGGAAAGCGCCCCATCAAGGTGCTCATCCTCACCCCCACCCGCGAGCTCGCCATCCAGATCGGCGAAAGCTTCGCCGCCTATGGCCGCCACCTGAAGCAGCGCCACACCGTGATCTTCGGTGGCGTGGGCCAGAAGCCGCAGACGGATGCGCTGCAGCGCGGCGTGGACACTGTGATCGCCACCCCCGGCCGCCTGCTCGACCTCATGGGTCAGGGCTATGTGCACCTGAACGACCTCGACATCTTCGTGCTGGATGAGGCCGACCGCATGCTGGACATGGGCTTCATCCACGATGTGAAGAAGGTGATCGCCAAGCTGCCCCAGGAACGGCAGACCCTCTTCTTCAGCGCCACGATGCCGCCCGAGATCGCCAAGCTGGCCAACAGCATCCTCACCGAACCGGTGAAGGTGGAGGTGGCCCCGGTGAGCAGCACGGCCGAGACCATCGACCAGCAGCTCTACTTCGTGGACCGCACGGACAAGAACAAGCTGCTGCTGCACCTGCTGCAGGGCGATGCCATCCGAGAGGCACTGATCTTCACCCGCACCAAGCACGGTGCCAACAAGGTGGCCAAGGTGCTCACGCAGGCCGGCTTCGCTGCAGAGGCCATCCACGGCAACAAGAGCCAGAACGCCCGACAGAACGCGCTGAAAAGCTTCAAGGAGGGCCGGCTCCGCGCGCTGGTGGCCACCGACATCGCTGCCCGTGGCATCGACATCGACGGGCTCACCCACGTGATCAACTTCGACCTGCCGAACGTCCCCGAGACCTACGTGCACCGCATCGGTCGTACCGGGCGCGCCGGTGCATCCGGCCGTGCCATCAGCTTTTGCGACCACGAGGAGAAGGCCTACCTGAAGGACATCATCCGCCTGATCCGCCGCGACATTCCCGTGGTGGCCGACCATCCCCATGTGATGGTGGGTGGGCCCAAGAAGGCCGAACCCGAGGTGCGCGAACCTCGCCAGCCTCGCGGCCAGCGCCCGCAGCGTAACGACAGGCGTCCAGAGCACCGCAACGACCAGCGTGGCGACCGCTCCCAGCGTCCGCAGCGTTCCCAAGGCGCAGGCCAGGACCGTGCAGGCCAGCCTGCACGCAACGACCGCGGTCCGCGCCGGGAGGACCGCCCCCGTAACGGCGACCAGCGTCGCGGGGACGGGCGCCAGCACCAGCGCGGCAATGGCGGACAGGGCAACGGCCACCAAGGCCAGCCCCATCGGCGTGACCAGAACCAGAACCAGCAGCGGCAACGCCAGGAGCAACGCAACACGCCGCGCCCCGGTTCACCGGCGCGCCCCGACCTGGACCGGCTGGAAAAGGAGCTCTTCTCCGAGAGCGAGCGTCGTGAGCATCGCGAGCGCAAGGAGCAGCAGGACCAGGACCAGAAGGGCGGCATCCTGCGCTGGTTTCGCCGCTGAACGAACAGGCACTCAACAACGGAGGCCGGCATCGCCCGGCCTCCGTCCGTTCAGGGGTGGTTTAATCACGAGGCGGGCGGCAGGGCAGCGTCATGCGCCGAACGCAGCTCGGCCTGCAGCTGCCTGCTCGTCTTGGAACTGCCGTCGTGGCTCCAGCCGGGCGGGCCGAAGATGTACATCAGCTTGGCCTTGAACGTGGGGGCCCGCTTCACGTCACGCCAGATCTCCTGGAACTCGAAAAGGTTGTGCGTGAGCGCGCTGTAGGATTCCGGATTGTGGCTGCTGCCGTACTTGGGCACCACTCCCTTGATCGGCTCCTGCCAAGTGCCGTAGAGCTTGTCCCAGATCACCAGGATGCCACCGTGGTTGCGGTCCAGGTACTCGGTATTGCTGCTGTGGTGCACCACGTGCACCCACGGCGTGTTGAAGATCTTTTCGTACCAGCCCAGCGAAGGAACCAGCTGGGTGTGGAGGAAGAACTGGTAGACCGAATTGATGATCAGGCAGGTGGCGATCATGATGGGCTCGAAGCCCACCAGCGGCATCCACAGCCAGTAGATCGGCTTGAAGAACTCGATGAACCAGCCGTTGCGGATGCTCACCGTGAGGTTGAACATCTTGCCCGAGTGATGCGGCAGATGGGCGGCCCACAGGATGCGGACGTTGTGGGCGATGCGG
>CAZUNW010000326.1:0-2195 GCA_964621425.1 uncultured Chryseobacterium sp.
TGCAACAGCGGGTTGAAGGTCTCGTAGTTGGCGGGCTTGGTGAACACGCTGCCGCCGTTCTCCCAGTCGGTGAACCAGAGCTCCTCGGTGCTGTAGCCCATGGCCCGGGTGTCGAAGATGCCGCAGTGCGACACCAGCGCCTTGAAAGGCTGGTTCCACACCCCGGCGATCCAATTGATCATGAAGCCACCGTAGCTCGCGCCGAGCGCCGCCACGTTGCCGCCATCGAGGAAGGGGTACTTGCCGAGCGCGAAGGCCAGGCCCTTCTGCAGGTCCTCCAGCGGACGGTCGCCCCAGTGCTCGTTGATCGCATCGGTGAAGGCCTGGCCGTAGCCGGTGCTGCCGTGGAAGTCGATCATCACCACCGCGAAGCCCTGACCGGCGTAGGTCTGCGGGTTCCAGCGGTAGCTCCACGCATCGCCGAAGCTGCCCTGCGGACCGCCGTGGATGAGGAAGGCGACGGGGTACTTCTTCCCTTCCGTGTAGTTCGCAGGCTTCAGCACGTAGCCGTAGACCGTTTCGTTGTTCCAGCCGGGGAAGCTGAACTGATCATAGGCCCCGAATGCCTTGTCCTTCAACGATGCGTTCACCTGCGTGAGCACCGTGGCGCCTTGGTCGATGAGCTTGGCCTTGGGCGCGCTGGCGTACAGCTGCGCAGGGCCGCTGAGCCCACTCTTCTGTAACACGAAGCCCTTGGGTGTTTCGGCGAAGGCATCGAGGTGGCCGTCGGTGCTCAGGGGCGTGACCGTGTTCGTCTTGGTATCGATGCGGAAGAGGCGGTGCTTGCCGAGGTCATCGGCGGTGACGAGCAGGCTCTTGCCATCGCGGCTCCACGCAAGGCTGCTGGCACTGCGGTCCCAGGTGAGCGCTACGTCCGAGGCCGCACCTGTGGCGAGGTCCATCACCTTGAGCTGGAAGCGGTCGGCCTCGTAGCCCGGGCGCTTCATGGCCTTGTAGGCCAGCTTGGACCCATCGGGCGAGGTCACCGGCTGTGCATCCCAAGCGGGGTTGCCGGCGGTGAGGTTCTTCGCAGCGCCGCCGGTCACCGGCACGCTGAAGAGGTCGAAGTTGGTGCTCCACGGCTCGGTCCTCCCCGCCACCCGGGCACTGAAGTACACGGTACGGCCGTCCTTGCTCAGGGTGAAGTCCTCGCTGCCGCCGAAGGGCATGGTGGGGCAGTCGCCGTCAAAGCCGGCCATGAGCGGTACGGGCTGGGCATTGGCTTCCTTCAGCGACACGTAGTAGAGGTGATTCCGCGTGCCGTCCTTCCACGTGTCCCAGTGGCGCATGAAGATGCGGTCGTACACCTGGCCGGTGGCCTTCCCATTGGGTTCTCCTTCCAGGCGCTCAGCGGTGCAGGTGAGCGTGGGGCAGTCGGGGAACACGGACAGCGCCACCACCACGCCGGATCCGTCGGGGGCGACGTTGTAGGCCTGCACATCCAGCGGCAGGCGCGTCACCTGCGTGGCGGTGGTACCCTTCGCATCGGACTTCCACACCTGGGTGGTGCCGCCTTCGCTGCGGCCGCTGAGGAAGTAGAACGCGCTGCCGTCGGCGGCCCACTGCACATCACCGGCGCCGCCTTCACCGGCGGGCACCTTCACCTCGGGCTTCGCAGGGTCGGTGAGGTCCTTCATCCACAGCGTGCTCACGCCGCGGTTCCTCTCCATGTCGGTGGCGCGCACGGTGAAGAGCGCGGTGGTGGCGGCGGGGTCCACGGCCAGACCGCTGATGCGGTCGAGCATCAGCATGTCCTGGTAAGCGAAGGCGGACCTGGTCTGGGCGGTTGCCGTGCAAGCCAACAGCAGACCTGCGGCGATGGAAAACGAGCGGAGAACGTTCATGGGAAGGCGGTATGCGGACGCCATGGACGAAGATCGTGACTTCGTGCAATGCCCGGGTTGGTGAGCTTACCCCCATTAAATGTGGCCCGCTGGCTGTGAAGCCCGATCAGCCCTGCGCCCCCGCAAACTCCTTGAAGAAGGCCACGATGCGCTTGCGGAAGAGCAGAAAGAGCAGCAGGTAGGGCACGGCCATCAGGTAGAGGATGCCCATATTGAGGCCACGCCCCACGGACTGCTCACCACCGAACGGCTGCTGCTGGCCCTCCACGGTGGCCTTGCACATGGCGCAGCCTTGGGCCCATACATCAGCGGGCAACAGGAAGAGAAGCACCAGCAGGGTCAGGAACAAGG
>CAZUNW010000327.1:0-2178 GCA_964621425.1 uncultured Chryseobacterium sp.
CAGCAGCACCGCGTGGGCGCCGTGGCGCTCGATCTCGCCGGTGAGCAGGTTGCGCGCGATGATGCCGCGTGCCTTCCCGTCCACCACCACCACATCCAGCATCTCGTGCCGGTCGTACATTTTGACCGTGCCCTTCCCCACCTGCCGCATCAGTGCGCTGTAGGCGCCCAGCAGGAGTTGCTGGCCGGTCTGCCCGCGGGCGTAGAAGGTGCGGCTCACCTGCGCGCCGCCGAAGCTGCGGTTGTCCAACAGTCCACCATAATCGCGGGCGAAGGGCACCCCCTGGGCCACGCACTGATCGATGATGTTCGCACTGACCTCCGCAAGCCGGTACACGTTCGCTTCGCGGGCACGGTAGTCACCGCCCTTGACGGTATCGTAGAACAGGCGGTAAACGCTGTCGCCGTCGTTCATGTAGTTCTTGGCCGCGTTGATGCCGCCCTGCGCGGCGATGCTGTGGGCGCGTCGGGCGCTGTCCTGGAAGCAGAACGCCTTCACGTTGTAGCCCATTTCGGCCAGTGAGGCCGCCGCGGCGCCGCCGGCCAGGCCGGTGCCCACCACGATCACATCGATGCGGCGCTTGTTGGCGGGGGCGACGATGCGGATGTGCCCCTTGTGGTAGGTCCACTTCCTGTCGATGGGACCGGGGGGGATCTTGCTGTCGAGCTTGCTCATGGAAGGATCACGCATTGAGGTACAGCCACACCGGCAGGAGGGCGAAGAGCACCGGCACCACCACACCGAAGAAAACGCCCACGTTCCTGATCACCGGGGTGTAGCGCCGGTGGTTGAGACCGAGGCTCTGGAAGGCGCTCTGGAAGCCGTGGAGCAGATGGTAGGCCAGGGCGGCCATGCACAGTACGTAGAAGCCGGTGTAGAGGGGGTTCTGGAAGGCCGATACCGTCACGGTCCACAGGTCCTTGTTGCCCGCGCTGTCCATGCCGATCTCGCCCCAGTGCATTACGTACCAGAAGCTGCGCATGTGGATCACAAGGAACACCAGGATGATGGTGCCCAGCAGGGCCATGTTGCTGCTGGCCCAACTGCGGTTGGCGGCGCGGTTCTCCTTTACGTAGGGCTGCGGACGGGCCTTGCGGTTCTGCACCGCCAGCAGGATGCCGTCGAAGGCATGGAAGAGGATGCTGGCGTAGAGCAGGTAGCTCACGACCTTGATCACCGGGAAGGTGGTCATGAAGTGGCTGTAGGCGTTGAAGCGCAACTGGCCCTCCGGGCTGATGTCCAGCAGGGTGAGGTTGCCGGCCAGGTGGACCACCAGGAACAGGCAAAGGAAAAGGCCCGTGAGGGCCATCCAGTACTTCTTCGTCAGGGAGGAGCCGAGGAGGGCGGATCGTGCCATGGTGCTGCTGGAACAACGAACGGGGTGGTGGCGTTCGCGGCCGCGAAGGTAGGCGGCGCCCGCCGAACGATGCAATCGACTGATCAACAAGGGAATAACGAGCGCCCGGACCGCCGCAAAAGCCGGGAGCCGGCACGCCCGCCCCTTCTACCTTCGCAGCCCACACCGCGAGCCCATGCGCTACACGCCCCTCTCCGCCCCCACATACCGCGAGCACCGCAGCCGCTTCCGCCTGCACATGGAGCCCGGTGGACTGGCCATCTTCCACAGCAACGACATCATGCCCACGAGCGCGGACGGGCACATGCCGTTCAAGCAGTCCAGCGACATACTCCACCTAACGGGCATCGACCAGGAGGAGACCATCCTGCTGCTCTTCCCTGATGCGGCGGATCCGAAGGACCGGGAGATCCTGTTCGTGCGCGAGACCAGCGAGCTCATCGCCATCTGGGAGGGCGCCAAGTTCACCCAGCAGGAGGCACGCGACCTGAGCGGCATCCCCACGGTGCTCTGGACCAGCGCATACGAGGCCACCCTGCGGCGCCTGGTGCCGCAGTGCGCACACCTTTACCTGAACAGCAACGAGCACCTGCGCCAGCACAATGAGGTGGAGACGCGCGAGGACCGCATGAACAAGGAATTGCGCGTGCAATACCCGCTGCACAGCGTGAAGCGCAGCGCGCCCATCATGCACCGCATCCGCAGTAGCAAGACGAAGGAGGAGGTGGCGCAGCTGAAGCGCGCGATCGCGATCACCGGCAGAGCCTTTGAGCGCGTCTGCGGCTTCGTGAGGCCCGGGGTGAAGGAGTACGAGATCGAGG
>CAZUNW010000328.1:0-2155 GCA_964621425.1 uncultured Chryseobacterium sp.
GCATCTGATGCCCGTATCCGGTGGCGATGGTCTGCGCCTGTTGGATGGCCTGCTTGGAGCGGATGGGGAATTTGGTGAGGTCCATCGTGAGCCCATCGGGGGCGGACAACCCTGCACAAAGGCGGTTCCGTACGCGAGATCCCGCCTGGTTGGCAGCAGTCCACGGCGCATCACTGCCGGAAAGTCATTCCAGCGGTAGGTTATGCTGCAGTTCCGACAGGCTGCGGCTCAGCCCTTGCGGAAGAAAAGCCGGGTGATGAAGATGCCCTGGCCGTCCTTGTCACCGCCATCGCTTTCCACTCCGCTGGCCACGTGCATCAGGTTCCATCCTTCGGCGGTTAGCTTGTTGATGCGGTCGGTGATGAGGGCGTCGTTGCTGGCGATGTTCTGGAAGTTTATGCCGCCAACGCTGAAAAAGTTGAGGAGTTTGGTCTCCTTGAAGCGGTCGATCTTCAGGTCTCCGCGGTCCACATCGCCCTGGTCGCTCTTCTTACCGTCCGTCCGTTCGGTGGTGGCGGCATCGGCGTTCATCGGGGTGGTGCTCTCGATCATGCGGGAGCGTCCCACGCCCATGGGGATGATGCTTTCCACGATGGTGACGACTTTGTACTGCTGGGCGAAGCCTTGAAGGGTGGGGGCGAGAGCGAGCAGGAGGGTGATGCCGAGGTTCTTCATGGTGGTGTGTGCAGGTGAGTACAACCGGCCTTCTCCAATGGTTCGCCTCATGCCACTCTGCGCACCATTCGGAGCCTGTGGGAGTAGCGTCCGGCCTCTGCGTCGAAGATGCCGTGGTGGTCCAGCTTGTCGATGCGCACCCTGCCGCTGCTGTGCGCGATGCGCAGGTCGCCGTGTTCGTTGCGGGTGAGGATGACGCCCACGTGGATGATGCGTCCCTCCTCGTTCTCGAAGAAGGCCAGGTCGCCGGGCTCACACAGGTCGAGCAGTTCCACGATCTCGCCCTCCATGACCTGCTGGCCTGCATCGCGGGGCAGGTAGATGCCCATGAGGATGTACAGCATCTGGGTGAGCCCGCTGCAGTCCACGCCCCAGGGCGTGCGTCCGCCCCACAGGTAGGGTGCGCCAAGGAAGGGATGGAGGTAGAACTCGATGAGGTCGGCGCGTTCAAGTGCCGGCCGGTGGTTGGTCACGGCTTGCACGGGAAGGCGGCGGTCCTGCCACAGGATGGCGTCCTCCTGGTAGAAGGGCAGAACGGCACCGTAGGGCAGTGCCACCTGCCGTTCGCCCAGGTCCACGAAGCTGTTGGGCCCTATCACCCGCAGGTCGGGGTCGTAATTGGGTGAGAGGCAGGGCGCCATCTGCTTGTTGTCCACCCAGCCCTCATAGCCGTCGTGGTCGAAGCGCAGGCGGCTCCATTTCTCGGTGCGCTCGAGCACCACACCGGTCTCGCCGAAGAGCCATTGGGACACCATCTCAGAGCGGTCGCTGGCTTCGGAGCGCACCGGAACGATGGCAAGGGGGCAGATGACGGAGGACATGGATGGGCGGATCAGCCTATTCGACGACCGGATGACCGGGTGAGTGAGGCACCTGCATGGACGCGTTTCGTGCGATCGGAGCCATCAGGGGTGCGGATGAGTCAGGTTGGTGCGATCCATGCATCCCCGAGCCGATCGGCCGATCAACTGGTCAAATGGCCTCGATGACCAGCGCGCTGGCGCCGCCGCCGCCGTTGCAGATGCCGGCGCCACCGTATTTGGCCCCGTTCTGGCGCAGCACGTTAACCAGTGTGACAATGATGCGGGCACCGCTGCAGCCGAGCGGGTGGCCCAGGCTCACTGCGCCACCGTTCACGTTCACCTTGGCCGGGTCCAGTCCCATGAGCCGCGTGTTGGCGATGCCCACGACGCTGAAGGCCTCGTTGAGCTCCACGAAGTGCAGGTCGGCCATGGTGAGGCCGGCCTTTTCCACGGCGCGGGGCAGGGCTTTGGCGGGGGTGGTGGTGAACCACTCCGGAGCCTGTTCGGCGTCAGCATAGCTCAGGATGCGGGCCAGCGGCTTCAGACCGAGCGCCCTGGCCTTGTCCCCGCTCATGAGCACGAGGGCGGCGGCCCCATCGTTGATGGTGCTGGCATTGGCTGCGGTCACCGTGCCGTCCTTCTGGAAGACGGGTTTCAGGCCGGGGATCTTGTCGAAG
>CAZUNW010000329.1:0-1408 GCA_964621425.1 uncultured Chryseobacterium sp.
TCGAGGTGGGCGAAGGTCGTGGCCGGCGCTGGGTCGGTCAGGTCATCCGCAGGCACGTAAACGGCCTGCACGGAGGTGATGGAGCCGCGCTTGGTTGAGGTGATGCGCTCCTGCATGGCGCCCATCTCGGTGGCCAGCGTCGGCTGGTAGCCCACGGCGCTGGGCATGCGGCCCAGCAGGGCGGACACCTCGGAGCCCGCCTGGGTGAAGCGGAAGATGTTGTCAACGAAGAAGAGGATATCGCGCCCGCCGCTCTGCTCGTCGCCATCGCGGAAGTACTCGGCCAGGGTGAGGCCGCTCAGGGCCACACGGGCACGGGCGCCGGGCGGCTCGTTCATCTGGCCGAAGATGAAGGTGGCCTGGCTGGTGGCCAGCTGGTCGTAGTCAACCTTGCTCAGGTCCCAGCCGCCTTCCTCCATGCTGTGCTTGAAGCCGTCGCCGTACTTGATGATGCCGGCCTCGATCATCTCGCGCAGCAGGTCGTTGCCTTCGCGGGTGCGTTCTCCCACGCCGGCGAACACGCTGTAGCCGCTGTAGCCCTTGGCGATGTTGTTGATCAGTTCCTGGATGAGCACTGTCTTGCCCACGCCGGCGCCGCCGAAGAGACCGATCTTGCCGCCCTTGGCGTACGGCTCGATCAGGTCGATCACCTTGATGCCGGTGAAGAGCACCTCGGTGCTGGTGCTCAGGTCCTCGAACTTCGGGGCCTCCCGGTGGATGGGGTAGGTCTTGCCTGTGCTAACCTCGCGCATGCCATCGATGGCTGCACCTGTGACATTGAACAGGCGGCCCTTGATGGCGTCGCCCACGGGCATGCTGATGGGCTGTCCCTGGCCGTGCACCTCGGCACCCCGCTGCAGGCCGTCCGTGCTCTCCATGCTCACCGCACGAACAGTGTCCTCTCCGATGAGTTGCTGGGTCTCAAGCACCAGCGTGGTGCCGTCCGCACGGGTGATGTGCAGGGCGTCATAGATGTTGGGCAGCGTGCTGGCGCCTTCGAAGCGCACGTCGACCACGGGTCCGATGACCTGGACGACTTTTCCGATGTGCTTGGACATGCTGGTTACGCCGTAGCGTGTTTTGGTCCTCTTTGCCTAACCGCGTAGGCGTGAGCGGGTTGTGCTGTTGGAAGGCCTTAGCCTCCGATTTGCGGGCGCGAAGGTAGGGGTTGTGGGCCAATGCGGACCACCCCCGTTGATGAAGATCCCGCGCCGCTGTGCGGTCATGGACTGATGTTCAGGGGGTTCCGCCCAGCGCCTGACCAGGCCGATGGCTGGTTGTCCACGATCCGCCGGGGCAAGGCCGCGCCCTACCGACCTTCGCACCGCGATGCAGGTGCACACCGACCTGGAACGGTTCGCGGGCGTGGAGCGCCCATTTGAACAGCTGGTCGGGCGGCGTCGCATCG
>CAZUNW010000329.1:1418-2132 GCA_964621425.1 uncultured Chryseobacterium sp.
CGTGGAGCGCCCGGTGCTCACCACGGGCACCTTCGATGGCGTGCACCGGGGCCACCGCGTGATCCTGGACCGCCTCAACCAGGTGGCCCGGCGCGAAGGGGGGAGTTCCGTGCTCTTCACGTTCCATCCGCACCCCCGCATGGTGCTCTTTCCCACCGACAATGACCTGAAACTCCTGAGCACGCAGCGGGAGAAGATCGCGCTTTTGGAGGCCGCCGGGGTTGAGCACCTGCTGGTGATCCCATTCAGCCGTTCATTCAGTCGCCTGAAGGCACTGGAATACGTGCGTGACGTGCTCGTGGAGGCCATCGGTGTGCACGCCCTGGTGATCGGGCACGACCACCGTTTCGGCCGCAACCGGGAGGGCGACATCCACCTGCTGCGGCAGCTGGGCGAGGTCTACGATTTCCAGGTGGAGGAGATCCCGGCGCACGAGGTGGACCATGTGCAGGTGAGCAGTACCAAGGTGCGTGCCGCCCTGCTGGCCGGCGATGTGCGCACCGCAGCCAGCTACCTCGGCTACACCTACGCCCTGGGCGGGGTGGTGGTGAAGGGCGACCAGCGGGGCCGCACCATCGGCTTCCCCACCGCCAACCTGGGCCTGGTGGACCCCTTCAAGCTGGTGCCCGCCAACGGGGCCTACGCCGTCTCCGCCACACTCCGTGGCCGGACCTATGGTGGCATGCTCAACATCGGTGTGCGGCCCACGGCTGT
>CAZUNW010000330.1:0-2120 GCA_964621425.1 uncultured Chryseobacterium sp.
GCTCACCTTCTCGGGCCTGCTGGTGGCCTACGGGTTCGCGCGGCACTCCACCACCGACAGCTGGCCCATCGGCGAGGAGGTCTTCCGCGCCCTGCCGTTCATCCACGGCGATTTCCCGCTGATCTACGTGGCCCTCATGACGGCCATCCTGATCTTCAGTTCCGTGACGATGGTGCTCGCCGTCGAGGCCGGCCACCGCATGGACAAGAAGGGCGTCATCAAGTGGCTTTTCCTCACCGTCATCGGTGGCGCGTTCTTCGTGGGCAGCCAGGCGTGGGAGTGGAGCCACTTCATCCACGGCGGCGGCGGCTACATCATCTCAGCCGACGGGTCCAAGTACTGGGTGCACAATGACGCGCATGACACGCATGACCCCGCCAATGCCCCGGGCTTCCACCTGGTGAAGGCGATGCCCGGCCACTACCTGCTTCCCGCCGAGGGTGACCACGCCCATGTGGAAGGTGCCGAGGCCATGACCCTGTGGAAGCAGCGCGTGTCCTACATCGATGGGGCCAACATGGTCCGCAACGAGTACGGCCCCCCCCAGTACGCCAACTTCTTCTTCTTCATCACCGGTTTCCACGGCTTCCACGTGTTCAGCGGGGTGGTCATCAACCTCATCGTCCTCCTGATGGTGATGCGCGGCATCTTCCACCGCCGCGGCCATTATGAGATGGTGGAGAAGGCCGGCCTCTACTGGCACTTCGTGGATCTGGTGTGGGTGTTCGTGTTCACCTTCTTCTACCTGCTCTGATCACGTCCTGAAACGCATCCGCCGGAAACCGGCGTCCACAACATGGAGCGCGACGATATCATCGAATACAGCCTGGACGCCCACCACGGTGAGGAGGAGGGCCGCAAGATCCGCCGCAAGATCTGGATGGTCACACTCCTGCTGGCGTTAGTAACCGCCGTGGAAGTGGCCTTGGGCGCCTATTGGAAGGTCTGGATGCCCGGCAGCTGGGGACTGGTGAAATGGACCTTCGTGGTCCTGACGCTCGTGAAGGCCACTTACATCGTGATGAGCTTCATGCACTTGGGCGATGAGCGGCGCAACGTTCGGGCCGTCATCCTCCTGCCCTACGCGCTGTTCATCCTGTACCTGCTCTTCATTGCCATCTGGGAATCCAACTACGTCCACCGCCTGTGGATCGAGTTCCTCTGACCTGAGGATGCGCCCTGCGCCCCGCTGGAAGAAGATTGCCGTTCTTGGCGGTATCCCGCTGTTCATTCTTTCCCTCTTCCTGTTCTTCTCCCCGGCGCTGGGCCTCGCCAAGCACCGCTACGCCTTTCTGCCCTACTACGGCCCCAAGGAGGTGAACGCCCCCGGCGATACCACCTATTACACCGTACCGCCCTTTGCCTTCACCGATGACCACGGCCGACCCTTCTCCGACAGGGACGTGCAGGGGCGGATCCTGGTGGTTGACTTCTTCTTCACCCGCTGCACCACCATCTGCCCGCGCATGACCGCCCAGATGCAACAGCTGCAGTTGAAGCTCAATGACGAGGCCTTCGATGACGTGGTCTTCCTCAGCCATACGGTGGACCCCGTGCACGATACCGTGGAGGTGCTGCGCACCTATGCCCGGCGCCATCAGGCGGACACGGCCCGCTGGAAATTCCTCACCGGCCCCAAGGAGGACCTGTACCTGCTGGGCAGTGATGGTTACTTCCTGGCGGCCAGGGAGGATGTGCTTGCCCCTGAGGGTTTCCTGCATTCGGAGATGTTCGTGCTGGTGGACAAGGACCGCCACATCCGCGGGTACTACGACGGCACCAGTTCAGCCGATGTGGGCCGTCTGGCCGGTGACATCAAGATGCTGCTGAAGGAGGAGAAGGTGCGCCGGCGCGAGGCGGCCGGTAAGCGCGCATGAACCCTTCAACACACCGACCTTACCCCATTTCCATGCCCCCCCGCGAAGCCCACCCCCCGCGTTCCCTTCAGATCGCCGAGCCCCTTGCCAAGCGCCTGGTCTGGGCCTTCTCGGCCATCGTGTTCACAGCCGTTGTGGTTCTGAACCGCGTCCAGGTGCCAGCTCCGGAGGGCATGGACGTGCATGTGTTCGCCCGCATCAACGCCGTGCTGCGACGGCGACAGGCGCAGCAGCCGTCGGTGG
>CAZUNW010000331.1:0-853 GCA_964621425.1 uncultured Chryseobacterium sp.
TGGGGCCCAGCGAGCGGCGCGTGTAGATGAAGTTGATGAGGCTGATGCTCATCACAAGGCCGACCAGCCCGAATGCCCAGTTCCAGCTGTGGTACTTGCCCACGTAGACCATGAGGATGCCGCCCAGGAGGGCACCCAGGTTGATGCCCGCATAGAACAGGCTGAAGCCGGCATCGCGCCGGCTGTCATCGCCGTGGTAAAGCTGACCTACGATGGTGCTGATGTTGGGCTTGAAGAAGCCCGTGCCGATGATACTGAAGCAGATGCCGATGTAGAAGAGCTCCTGCGGGGAGAAGGCGATCACCAGGCCGCCCGCTATCATGAGCAGGGCGCCCCAGAGCAGTGACTTCTGGAAACCGAGGATCTTGTCTGCGAATACGCCGCCGATGAAGGTGAACGCGTAGACGAAGGCCTGGATGGCGCCGTACTGCAGGTTGGCCGTGCGGTCGTCCAGGTCCAGCTGGCTCACCATGAAGACCGTGAGCATGCCGCGCATGCCATAGAAGCAGAAGCGCTCCCACATCTCCGTGAAGAAGAGGCTCCAGAGCTGCTTCGGGTACTTACCCTGAAAGGAGCGGATCTCGTCGAGCGTAAGGGTCTGCGACATGGGTGGTATCAGTGTTCGGAGATGGTCCGGTTGAGCCAGCGGAGCATGAGGAACATGCCGATGGCCGCGGCGCCGAGCAGGGCGAAGTTCACGAGGAAGAAGGTGCTCTTGTGGGGGTAGCTGTCCCACAGGGTGGCCAGGATCCCGCTCAGCTTGTTGCCGATGCTGGTGCTCAGGAACCAGCCGCCCATCATCAGGGCAGTGAGGCGCTTGGGGCTCACCTTGCTCACCAGGCTCAGGCCCATG
>CAZUNW010000331.1:863-1694 GCA_964621425.1 uncultured Chryseobacterium sp.
GTAGCAGGCCACCAGCCACCAGGCGCTGGCCTTCATCTCCCCGTTGTTGCAGACATACACGGCAGCCACCATCACCAGCGTACTCAGCGCGCTGATCAACAGGCCCCATGCGATCTTGGTGGCCGTGTTGGGCTCACGTCCGCGGCGCTTCAGCAGCGCGAAGAAGGCCACCACCAGCGGTGTGAGCAGGATCACCCAGAGGGGGTTCACGCTCTGGAACAGCTCGGTGTTGAACAGGTGCAGGGTGCTCCCCTCCGCGGGCATCAGCTCAGGCTGCAGGTTCTTGAAGTACACCGGCTTCCCCAGCTCCTTCACCTCCTTGCCATCCACCTTCACCACCTTGAAATTGGCATCGTAGGCCGTGACGGAATCGGTGGTGTTCACGACCTTCTCGGCCAGGTAGAGCGCCTCGGTGGCGGGCTGCACGGCGGCGGGCACCTCGCGGTCGGTGTAGAACTGGGCCCAGGTGGTGAGGGCGGTGCCGTTCTGCTTGAAGACGGCCCAGAACATGATGCTCACGGCGAAGATGCTGAGCAGGGCGGCCAGCGAACGCTTGTCGTCCACACTGGCGCGGATCCACAGGCCCACATAGAAGACGATGACCGGGATGGTGGCGAAGATGAAGGCATCGGTGCTGTCGCTGCCGAGCAGGTTGCCCGGGATGCTCCACGCGGCGATGCCGACGATGATGGCGGGCAGGAACACGGTGCTGAACACGCGCGAGAGCGGCATGTCCTCCTTCTGCACGGGCTTCTTCACATCGGCGTGGCGGTAATGCTTCAGACCGATGGCGAACACGATGAGGCCGATGAACATGCCCACGCCCGCGGT
>CAZUNW010000331.1:1704-2112 GCA_964621425.1 uncultured Chryseobacterium sp.
AGGAAGGCCTCACCCCAGCCGTACTTGTTGCGCATGTAGGCGGCGAACAGGTTGCAGATGCTGGCGCCCACGTTGATCCCCATGTAGAAGATGTTGTAGCCGCTGTCCTTGTGCGCCTTGTAGTGCGGATCGTTGTACAGGTTGCCGAGCAGCGTGCTGATGTTGGGCTTGAAGAAGCCGTTGCCCACGATGATCAGCAGCAGCGACACGTAGAAGGCGGTCATGCCCGGCAGGGCGAGGCCCATGTAGCCCAGGCCCATGAGCGTACCGCCGATGAAGATGCTGCGGGTATAGCCCAGCACGCGGTCGGCGAGGAGGCCGCCCAGGAAGGGCGTGAGGAACACGAAGGCGATGAAAGTGCCGTAGATGTCGGCGGCCTCCTTGCGGTCCATCGCCATGCCGCCGGTG
>CAZUNW010000332.1:0-2104 GCA_964621425.1 uncultured Chryseobacterium sp.
CAACCCCGGCGTAGTATGCGCCAGGCTGCAGCGTGTAGGTCTCGGTGGTGGCCGTATCATTAAAACCGGCGGCCACATCGGCGGCGGTCACGTTGTAGTCGAGGCTGGTCACCAGCGGGTTGAACACATCGTCGTTGTCCAGCACGGGGATCGAGTCATGGATGCTGGCGATGATCAGGGAACCTTCGTTGCTGTTCGCGGTGATGTCCACCACCATGCCGTAGATGTCAACCGGCTGGATGATCTTGAAGTAGTTCAGGCAGAACACGTTGTCGGTGGCGTCGGTGAAGGAGGCCGTGCCGATGGCCGTGGTCACTTCGGGGCCGGCGTGGATGCCCAGGCCGTCAAGGGCGTAGGACAGGTCGTTGAGCGCGAAGGTGCGCACGGCGGTATCGTCGCTGGGGTCGTCCTCAAGGGCGTTCTCGTTGGAGCTCACCGTGAGGGTCATGGTGTACACCCCTTCGGCCAGGCCGCTGGGCAGGGTCACCGCCTCGTTCATCACCACGGTGTCACCCGGGTTCACGGTACCGGCGTTGAAGCTGGCGCTGAAGGCCGTGCCACCGCCGGGAGCCGCCACTGTGGCGGTCATCACCACGTTGGTCTGGGCGTTCACACCGATGTTACGCATCTGGCCGCCCAGGTAGAAGGTGCTACCCAGCTGGGGGCGGGGAATGGTGCCGAACTCGGTGCCGTCACCCACGTGGCTCACATACCCATAGTCCACCACGCGACCGTAGTCGGGCACGTTGCTGAGGGCGAGGTCGTCGATGGCCCAGAAGTACTCCCAGCCACCGAGCCACTCGAAGCGGATGTAAACGTTTGCCTGGTTGCCGGCGGCCGAGGTGATGTCCAGTGCGATGCCCTGGGGGTTGGCGCTCCAGCGCGAGCAGGGAGGCGCGGCGGAACCCGTCACGAGGCAGGGGAAGGGCACGAAGTCCGTCCAGTTCTGGAGGTCCGTGCTGACCTGCACCTTCACGTTGGTCACCGCATCGTAGTCGAACACGCCGATGAGGCTCTCGAAGGTCAGAAGCACCGTGGGCTGCGCGCTGCAGTCGATGGGACCGGTGGTCAGCTGGGTCAGGTGGTCAACGCCCGGAGGAGCGGCCAGGCCGCGGTCGGAGTTGCACCACAGGTAGCCGTTGGAGGCCGTGGAGGAAGCGAAGGTGGAGGAAGGGGTGTAGCCCAGGGCGGCCACGCTCACTGCACCCGGGTCGTTGCTCCACACGAAGGTCACGTCAGGCGTACCCGTCGGGGTCAGCACATCGTCGTTCGTCCAGCCCGCCGGCACGCTGCCGCCGGAGAAGTCCTCCGTCCAGAAGGGGGCCGCACGCAGGGCCTCGAAGTTGCTGGTGAGGTGGGTGGGTGCCGGGGCGGTGAACGAGCCCGAGGCATGCTGCTTCACGAAGCCCTTGTAGTCGTTCGCGCTGCCGGTGCCGGCCGATTGGGCCATCACGGCAACGGAACCGACCATCAGGGGAAGGGAGAGGAATGTCTTCTTCATCTGAGGTTGGTTAGTGGTCTGTGTCCGTTGAGGCTCGAAAGGTAACATCGATCCCCGACCCCGAAGGCTGATCTGGCGCATGCATGGGCGCATGACCGCCAGTTGCGAATTTCGTCGACAAAAATCAAACTTTTGTCGAAGCTTCGGGCGGTCGGGTCCGGCGCACGGCCCGCACAAGGGGTTCCAGCGACACCGCCAGCGCCACCACGATCGCCGGGGCGATCAGGTTGTACCAGAGGAAGGCGATCCGGATGTCCGAGAAATGGATGGCCAGGATGAGGGCTTGTGCCACCAACGCCGCGATGAACACCGCGGTGCCCCCCACGCGCTTCAGGAAGAAGGCCACGAGGAAGATGCCCAGGATGGTGCCGTAGAAGAGCGAGCCGATGATGTTCACGGCCTGGATGAGGTTCTCGAAGAGCGAGAACAGCGCGGCGAAGCCCAGCGCCAGCAGCCCGAAGAGGACCGTGGCCCACTTCGTTGCCCGCACCTGCCCGCCGTCCGTGCGCTCCTTCTTCACCACGTCCACCACGCTGGTGGTGGCCAGCGCGCTCAGCTCGGCGCTGGTGCTGCTCATGCCCGCGCTGAAGATCATGGCCAGCA
>CAZUNW010000333.1:0-2098 GCA_964621425.1 uncultured Chryseobacterium sp.
GCGAAGGCGCGGAGCTCGAGACCCGCCGAGTTTTCCAGCTCGCGGAAGATGTTGGCCAGCGATGGGGGTGGCGGAACCCCGGCGGGCACGCTGAAGCAGAGCCCGTGGGCCTGGCCCGGCCCATGGTAGGGGTCCTGGCCCAGGATCACCACCCGCACGGCCTCGAAGGGCGTGCGCGCGAATGCGCGGAGGATGTCCCTGCCGGCGGGGTAGACGGGATGGCGGGCGCGCTCCTCCACCAGGAAGGCCTTCAGCGCATGGAAGTAGGGCTGTGCGAGCTCGGGCCCAAGCACACGGCCCCATCCTTCACCGAGCTCGGCGGGTGGCGGGGGGGCTGCTGGGCTGTCCATCGGGTCCGGAAAGATCGCCATCCGATCGTTGAAACATTTAATCGAAGCATCCCGTATCAGGCGGTAACTTTGGACGACCCGAAACGTTCAATAGCGTCCAAGGAACGTATCTAACGATCGCACAACGATGAAAAAAGTGCTCCTCGTACTGGCCGTGGTGGTTGTCGGCGCTGCCCTCTTCACCTCCTGCAGCTCCACCCATAGCTGTCCGGCCTACTCCAAGACGCACCAGGTGAAGGCCGAGCGCCCCGCCTGAGCCCCTGCCGCGCACCGACAGGCCCGGGCCATCCGTCCGGGCTTTCGCGTTCATCGGTCAGCGGTAGGTGAAGCGGAGCTCCTGCACCAGGTCCTCCCGCAGGCTGAGCGCCACAGGGCAGGTGCGCGCCACCTCCTCCAGTTCGGCCCGTGCCTCCGCCCCCAACCCATCACCGTTCAGGGTGATGTCCACCACGATGCGCGCCACGCGGCGCGGTGACGAGGTCATGTGCTTGGACACAGCGGCCGCGAACCCGTTCAGGGGGTAGCCCTTGTCCCGCGCGCGGATACCCATCACCGTCATGAGGCAGCAGGCCAGGGCCGTGCTCATCAGGTCCGTGGGGGAGAAGGCCTCGCCCCGCCCGCGGTTGTCCGGCGGGGCGTCGGTCAGGATGGTCCTTCCGCTGAGGGTGTGGGTGGCCTCCGTGCGGAGGTCGCCCCGGTAGTGGACGGTGGAAGTGCTCATGGCGGCAAGGTAGGTCGGCCGTTGTAGCTTTGTAAGCCCATGCGGCGCGCGCTTCTACTGACCTTGTTGTCGCTACCGGCCTGGCTGGTGGCGCAGCAGACGGTGTACGACGAGCAGCGTATCCTCTACACAAAGGAGCTTCACGGCGGTGTGATCGCCCACGGCGATGGCTGGGGCGCCAACTTCTTCCACGGCAAGCATCGCACGGCCCGTTCCCGGCGCATGCTGGGTATCGAGGTGGTGGGGATGAAACATCCCAAGGAGATCAAGAGCTTCAACCCCTACTACGAGGACGCACGGGGTTACTTCTATGGCAAGCTGAACAGCGTGCTGCTGTTCCGGCCCACCTGGGGGCGCAAGGAGCTTCTTACCGACAAGCTGCGCAAGAGCGGGGTTGAGGTGAACTACGTCTGGGGCATCGGTCCGTCCATCGCCCTCCTGAAGCCCGTGTACCTGCAGATCGGAAAGCCGCGCCTGCCCTACGAGTCGATCGTGGTGGAGCGATACGATCCGGAGGTTCATTATCCGGATGACATCTTCGGTCGTGCCTCGTGGTTCCGCGGCATCGAGGAATCCACATTCATGGTGGGCGGTTTCGCCCGCTTCGGGCTCAACTTCGAGCATTCGGGCTCGGCCTCCGGCATCAAGGCGCTGGAGGTGGGCGGTACCATCGACGCCTTCCCGCGCAGGCTGCCCATCATGGCGGGACTGGAAGGGGTGGAGAACAAGCAGGTCTTCCTGGAGCTATACATCAGCCTGCAGTTCGGCAGGAAGTACGCGCGTTGAGCATGGAGGAGAGCACCACCACCCGTCCCGCCCGCAGGCCCGAATGGCTGCGGGTGAAGCTGCCCACGGGCGAGAACTACCGCAAAGTGCGGTCCATCGTCAGCGAACACAAGCTGCACACCATCTGCCAGAGCGGCAACTGCCCGAACATGGGCGAATGCTGGGGCGAGGGCACGGCCACCTTCATGATCCTGGGCAACGTGTGCACGCGCAGCTGCGGTTTCTGCGCGGTGGCAACCGG
>CAZUNW010000334.1:0-2079 GCA_964621425.1 uncultured Chryseobacterium sp.
TATGGCACCACGCAGGGCTGGGACAATGCATGGGACCTGTATGCCATGTCCGAGTACGCCACCATCACCTCCCTCGCGGTGTCACCCGTGCGGCAAGGGCTCCTCTACGCGGGCACCGATGATGGCGCCATCCAGGTGACCGAGGACGAAGGCAAGAGCTGGCGCCGCGTGCCCCTGAGCGCACTGCCCGGCCTGCCCGCCACTGCTTTCGTCAACGACATCAAGGCCGACCTGTTCGACGCCGGCACCGTGTACAAGAACGGCGTGTACCGGCCCTTCCTGTACCGCAGCACCGACAAGGGCCGCACGTGGACCAGCATCGCCGGCGACCTGCCGAAGCGCACCCTCGTCTGGCGCGTGGTGCAGGATGAGGTGAAGCGCGACCTGCTCTTCGTGGGCACGGAGTTCGGCGTGTATGCCACCACGGATGGCGGCAAGCGCTGGCTCCAGCTGAAGGGCGGCCTGCCCACGATCCCCGTGCGCGACCTGGCCATCCAGCGGCGCGAGCACGACCTGGTGGCCGGCACCTTCGGGCGCGGCATCTACATCCTCGACGACTACCGCGCCCTGCGCGAACTGAACGACGACATGCGCAAGGCCGAGGCCACGCTCTTCGCACCGCGCAACGCGCCCTGGTACAACACGCGCTCACCCCTCGGCGGCGGACGTGCCGGATCCATGGGCGATGCCTGCTACTCCGCACCCAACCCGCCGTTCGGCGCAGAGCTCACCTACCACTTGAAGGAGGCGTACAAAAGCTTGAAGGACCAGCGCAAGGAGCGCGAGAAGAAGCTCACCGAGGCAAAGCAGCCGCTCAGCGTGCCAGCGTGGGACTCGCTGGAGACCGAGCTGCGTGCACAGGACCCCAAGGTGTGGCTGGTGATCACGGACGGCAAGGGCGAGGTCGTGCGACGCGTGGAGGCCACCAACGCGAAGGGCTTCCAGCGCGTGGTGTGGGACCTGAAGGCCGCAGCGCGCAGGCCGGTTACGCCCGGCAACGCCGATGGTTCGCCTGCCGGCAGCCTGGTGGCGCCGGGCACCTATGGCGCGCAGCTGATCAAACAGGTGGACGGGGCATACACCGCGATCTCGGCGCGTGTGGACCTTCGGGTGGAACCGCTCATGAAGGGCACGCTGGCAGGCGCCACGCCGGATGCCGTGGCCTTTTATGCCCGTGAAATGGAGGAGCTGAACGCCCGCAGCGAGCGCATGGAACAACGCTTCGCAGCCGCACAGGAACGCAGCCGCCTTCTGCTCGCCGCCCATTCCCGTTCCCCGCGCATGGACGAGGGCTTGCAGCAGGAACTGCTCGCCCTGCGGGATACCCTCCAGTCGGTGGACATCGCACTGAACGGCAGCAAGGCACGCGGCCAGGTGGGTGAGGAACGCGCCTCGCCGGGGCTGAAGGACTTCCTATGGAACGCCGGGGCCGGGGCCTGGGCCATCACCTACGGACCCACCGCCACACACCGCACCAGCCGCACCCATTCCGAAACCCTTCTCGCCGAACTGGAGCGCCGCGTGAACGAAGCGTACGCCCGGGCCGATGCGTTGGAGCAGCGCGTGAAGGCAACGGGGGCCCCGGGGTTGAAGGAGCGGTAGGGCTCACCCCAGCCCCTCCACATACCGCCGGTCGTTGGCCAGCCGTGGCACCTTGCTCTGCGCGTCGTTCATGCCGCGTGCCTTCATCCATGCGGCGAAGGCACCGCGCGGCACGGAGCGCACCACCAACGGTCGCAGCACCCGGCCGGTGATCAGGTCGCGGTAGTAGGGATTGCGCCGCTGCAAGGCCTCGTCCATCAGCGCGCAGAACCGCGCCATGTCCGCCGGCGGCACCGCGAATTCGATGGACCATTCATGGTGCGGCGGTCCGGCCGCGGGCGACAGCTGCGGCGCCACGGTGAATTCGGCCACCTCGCAGGGCACGGCGGCGATCGCGTCCTTCAGCGCGCCCTCCACCTCCTCTGCGATCACATGCTCGCCGAAGGCGCTGGTGAAGTGCTTGGTGCGGCCCGTTACGACGATCCGTGGCGGAGTGAGCGAAGTGAAGCGCACCGTGTCGCCGATCTCGTAACCCCA
>CAZUNW010000335.1:0-2074 GCA_964621425.1 uncultured Chryseobacterium sp.
CCCCACACCGACGAGGTGTCGAAATAGGGACCGAAGGGATCCTGCCAGCCGATGATGGGCCGCAGCTGCCGGAAGTCGAAGATGTTCTCGCAGCCCGCGTACACGTCGAAGCGCTTGAAGCGGTAGGTGACCTGCGCGTTGAGCACTGTGTACGGATCGGAGACGGCCGGCCGCGCGTACTCCTCCGGCAGCCCTTCGGTGCTCGGCAGGCGCTGGCGGTCGAACCAGTGCACGTTGGCATCGAACTGCCAGTGCTCATCGGGCGTGGTGTACGACACCGCCGCCATCAGGCGGTTGGTGGGGATGAAGGGCAGCGTGCTGCGGAGGCCGTTCACGCTGCGCTCCACCTGCAGGTAGTTGTACGCGAAGCGCAGCCCGAGGCCTTTCGCGGGCCGCAGGTTCAGGTCCACCTGGAAAGCGTTGCTCACCGCGGTGCCATTGGAGTCGCCGATGATCACCAGCGTGGGGTCCGTGTCGTAGTCGGGGAAGAACTGCCGCTGGAAGCGCGTCTGGTAGAAGTCCAGGTTGATCGTGCCGCGCACCCGGCCCTTGGTGAGCTGCATCGTGTGGTCCACGCCCCAGGTGAAGGCCTGCTCGGGACCGATATCGCCGGTGAAGCGCACATCGCGCGAGCTGGCCAGCAGGTTCACGTTCTCGCTGAAGAGCTCCACCTGCCGCCAGCCCGTGCCGGCCGACGCGCGCAGGATGTGGTTCTCGGTGATGGCGTAGCGCAGCATGGTGCGCGGGGTGAGGAAGGTGCCGAAGCGCTGGTGCTGGTCGATGCGCAGCCCCGCGATCCACATCAGCCGGTCGGCGAAGGCATGCAGCGTATTCTCCACAAAGGCGCCGGGGATGTCACGGTCGCTCGCGTAGCCGCCCGCATAGGTGCGCGGGTCGCTCGCACGCGTGAAGCCGATGGTCTCATCGAGGTCCTGGTAGCGGTAGCTGAGGCCGCTCTTGAGCGTGTGCCCCTTGCCGTAGTTCAGCTGGTGCATCAGGCTGATGTTGGCGGTGGCCTGCATGGCGCGGTAATCGAGCGTGCCGAACAGGGAGCGCTGGTCGTGGTGCAGCGCGTTGGCCTGCACGCTCACCAGGTGCTTCGGGCTGAAGCGGTAGCCGGTCTTCACCACGAGCTCGGGCTGGGTGATGGCCACCGTCTGCCCATAGGCCGCGGGATCGTCGCCCGAGGCGAAGTCCACCTGCCCGCCCACGCGCTCCTCGCTCCAGTAGCGCAGGCCGATGTGCGCGAAGGCCCCGCGCACGCGTTCGTCGCCGTGCTTCCAACGGTTGTAGAGCATGTAGCGCGTCACCTGTGGCAGGTCGAGGAAGGTGTCCGCATCGCGGTCGAAGATGCCCGCCGGGCGCACCATGTGGCCGGCGAGCAGGGTGCTCCAGCGCTTGCGCTTCCCCAGGCGCACCGCCCCGTTGGCGTTGATGTGGTGCTCGCCGAAATTGTTGGTGTATAGGTTCAGCAGCACGGTGTCGGTGCGGTCGGGCATGCGCGGCTCCACGTTGATCTGCCCGCTGATGCCCTCGGGACCCTGCACCACCGAGGTGGTGCCCTTGGCCACGTAGATGTTCTCGATCAGCGTGCCGGGCAGGCTGCTGATGCCGTAGGTGAAGGGCAAGCCCTGGAACTGCGGCTGTCCGTCGAAGAGCAGCTGGTTGTACGCGCCGGCGATGCCCAGCACGCGCAGCTCCTTGGTGTTGGTGACCACGTTGGTGGTCTGCGCCTGCACGCTGGCCTGCGTGCCGAAGCAGCCCGCGAGGTCGCAGCAGGCACCCTTGGTGAGCTCCTTCTGCGTGATCACCTCGGTCTTCACCACGCTCATGCGGTCGATGAAGGCACCTGCGCGCTCGCCGGTGACCACCGCCTCCTTCAGCGCCGTGGCATCGCGTTGCAGCACGATGCTCAGGTAGGTGCGCCCCGCGGCGGAGATGGTGTCCGTCCGGAAGCCGATGAAGGACACCACCACGCGCCGGTCATCGATGGCGGCGCTGTCCAGCAGGAACAAGCCGTTCTCGTTGGTGGTGGTGCCCACGGTGGTGCCGATCCAGCGCACGCTGGCGCCGG
>CAZUNW010000336.1:0-1602 GCA_964621425.1 uncultured Chryseobacterium sp.
CGCATCCGGCCCACGCCATGAAGATGCGCATCAACAAGCTGCTCGACCGGGCCCTCATCCCCAATAACGGCGGTGAGCTGCTGCTTTACCAGCGCGGCGATGAGTATGCCATCGAGGTGGTGGGTATCCGTGGTGAGCTGATGAGCACCGCCATGCATGGTTCGGAGGATGCATTGGCGGATCTGGCCCTCGCGCGCCTGAAGGCCCCGAAGGAGGCCCATGTGGTGATCGGTGGCCTCGGCATGGGCTTCACGCTGGCGGCCGTGCTGCGGATCGTGGGCGACAAAGGGAAGGTGATCGTGGCCGAGCTGGTCCCCGAGGTGGTCAAATGGAACGAAGGGCCAATGGGTGAACGCTCCGGGAACCCGCTGAAAGACCCGCGCACCATCGTGCACCAGGGCGACGTGCTCGAGCTGATCCGCGCCGGCAACGGGAGCTATGATGCCATCCTGCTCGACACGGACAACGGTCCCGAAGGCCTCACGCAGGCCGCCAACAACCGGCTTTACTCGCACCGCGGACTGCAGTCAGCCTACAAGGCACTTCGTCCGGGCGGGGTGCTCGCCGTCTGGTCCACCGATCAGCACGACCCCTTCACGCGGCGCTTGGAACTGGCGGGCTTCCGGGTGAAGGAGGAGAAGGTCTTCGCCCACCGCAACAAGGGCACCAAGCATCACCTGTGGTTCGCGATGCGGCCGTAATGGTCAGTGCTTGAAGCGCACGAACAGCCGCCCGAAGTTGTCGCGGTCCTTGTCGATGCGGTGGTAGGTCCTCTTCACCTCCGGTAGCTGCAGGAAGCGGAGCACCTTCTTCTTCAGTTGCCCGCTGCCCTTGCCGGGGATGATCTCCAGCATGTCGATGCGGCGGTCGATGCAGAAGTCCATGGCCTCACGCAGTGCCCGGTCGATCTGGTCGCCCTTGTTGAAGATGTCGTGGAGGTCGAGCTTGTGCTTGCTCATGCTTCAGATCCTCGTTAGGTGCATCCTCCCGATCATCTCCACCTGCTTCGCGGGCATCGCCGCCTTCTTCGCAAAGGTCTTCCACTTCCGCACGCCGGACTTCACCTCGTCGATGATCGCGGCGGCCTTCTTGATGTTCATGGCCTTGGCCACGGCCAGAAGGTCGTCGCGGCTGATGCCTGTGCGCCTGCCGTTCACGCTTAGTTGGTGCTGCCGCAGCCACAGGCTTTCGGGGTGGTAGGCGTAGGTCACGTCATAGGCCGGTGCCAGGTGCCAGTCGCCCTGCGGGTCCATCAGGAAGCTGATGTTCTTCGTGTGGTCGTCGCAGTTCATGGCCACCACGTTGAAACACATGCGGCGGAAGAGCTCCGCGGCGGCGGGGTAGGGCAGGCCCAGCACGCGCATCACCTGGAAGGCCTGCTCGTAGCTGTGCACCAGCGGCTGGTTGTAGTCCAGGTGGGCGATGCCGCAGAGCGTGGCCATGTGCAGCTTGTGCACCGTGCCTTGCGCGTCGCGCACGCGGTCGAAGCGTTGGGTGAGGAAGTGCGCGCGTCCGTGCTCCTCGAGCAGGCGGGAGGGCATCATCTCCACCCCGCAGGCCCGCGCCATCAGGTGGTAGGCATACTCGATGCGCCCATAGCCC
>CAZUNW010000336.1:1612-2058 GCA_964621425.1 uncultured Chryseobacterium sp.
CTTGGGGTCACCGAGCTTCTCGTTCGTCACCCCGTCGAACTTGATCAGGCAGTAGGTGAAGCCCGGCAGCCCGTCGATCTGGCCGCTTCGCACCTCGCCGGTCTCCGCGTTGAAGGCTACGATCGCCTTGGCCCGTGCGCCGCCCGCCGAGGTGCCCACCTGCAGGATGTCCAGTAAGGCTTCGGCGCGGCCCTTCCTCCTGTTCGTGGCGAAGGCTTCGCGCTGATACAGCACGTTGTTCGCCACGCGTACCAGTTCCTCCACTTCCAGTGCCTCGCTGCTCGCCTCCCAGTCGTTGTGCCCCGGCTCGAACTCCAGCGCGCCCATGCCACGGCGGCCGGTGTAGCAGAGGCGTTCCACCGGGTTGGCGCTGCCGGGCGTGCGCTGCTGGGTGGCCAGCCATGCGTTCAGGATCTGCTCGCCGAAGCGGTCGGGCAGGCTGTCGG
>CAZUNW010000337.1:0-2043 GCA_964621425.1 uncultured Chryseobacterium sp.
AGGGGATGACCATCCCCATCCACTACGACCCAATGATCGCCAAGCTGATCACCCACGGGGCCACGCGTGAGGAGGCGATAACCCGCATGGAGCGCGCCATCGATGACTACGCCATTGGCGGGGTGGAGACAACGCTGCCGTTCTGCCGATTCACCATGGGCCACGAGGCTTTCCGCTCCGGGGCCTACGACACGCACTTCGTGCGCGACCATTTCCGTCCGGAGGTGCTGGATGGCGGCGATGCCATAGAGGCGGCCGCCTGCGCGGCCGTGGCGGCCATCCTGCAGGAGCACCCCCGTGGTGGGCCGGCCCCGCAGGCCGTTCAGGCGCAGGGAACACCGTCCATGTGGAAACTTCGCCGGCGCTGACCGCGTAGAAGGCGCAACAACGCGCGCACCTTTGGCGTTGTCCGTACATCCCCCGACGGGGATCACATGTCCCGCATCCTCCTCCTCACGGCCATGATGCTGGTGTGCCTGCCCGCCGCGGTGGCACAGGATGCCGTGCCCTATGGATTCATCACCCCGCGTGTGGAATCGGGTGATACGATGCCGACCATATTGCTGCAGGAGGTGGTGGTGGTGGCCCGTGCCAGTGGGAAGGCCCGGCGCAGGGCCGAGCGGCAGGAGCGCCTCGTGCGCAACGTGGTGAAGGTGTACCCATACGCCCGCGTGAGCGCCGATCTGCTCGACCAGTACGGCCAGGAGCTGGCCTCCCTCGCGGAGGGCCGGCCGCGTGACCTGTACATGAAACTGGCCGAGGCCGAGCTCCGGGCGGAGTTCGAGGCGGAAATCACGGACATGACCATCAGCCAGGGGCGCATCCTCATCAAGCTCATCGACCGCGAGACCGGAAGCACCGGGTATGAGCTGGTGAAGCAGCTGCGGGGCGGCTTCCAGGCCTTCCTCTGGCAGGGGGTGGCCCGTATTTTCGGCAACGACCTGAAGGACGACTACGATCCCGCAGGCGAGGACGCGGCCATTGAGCAGGTGGTCCGGCGCATCCAGGCCGGTGAGCTCGCCGTGGCGGCACGGCAGGCGCGGACCCCGAAGGCCATGGCGCGGCTGGAGAAACGCCGCGCGCGCATCCACCGCCGCATGGGCCTTCAGCCCCAGGCGAAGGCGGAACCGTGAGTGCCGCTCAGGGCGCTTCAGCCAGGTCCCGCACCATCACGTGGTCGTCCATGACGAAGCCGCTGCCAATGTCGATGACCACGTCGTGTGCGATGGTGAACCCGTTCCGCGCATAGAAGTCCTTCGCGGGGTTCCGCTTGTTCACGTTCAGTTCGATGGCGGCCGCCCCGGCCCTTTTCACCTCTGCGAGCACGGCCTCCAGCAGCCGGCGACCCAGGCCACTTCCCTTCTCAGCGGGGAGCACATAGAGCTTGTGCAGCCGCGCCTTGCGGGTCCCTGGGTGGTGCTCGAAGGCGGCGAATCCGATCGGGCCGTCCTCCCGCAAGGCAAGCAGGAAGCGGTGCCCCTTTGGCCCGAACTGGGCCTCGAGGGCTGGCGTGCCGTACATCATTTCCAGCATGTAGGCGATCTGCGCGGGGCTGATGATGCCCACATAGGCCACGGGCCACGCCGCATGGGCAATGGCCTGTATGGCGGGGATGTCGGCCGCTGAAGCCTCGCGCAGCATCACCTGGTGAACGCGGGCGCCACCACCAGGTCCTTGCTTCCCGCAGTGTACTGGTAGAACCCCTCGCCGCTCTTCACGCCGAGCTTGCCAGCAGTGACCATCTGTACCAGCAGTGGGCAGGGGGCGTACTTGGGGTTGCCGAAGCCCTCGTGCAGCACGCGCAGGATGGCCAGGCAGGTGTCGAGGCCGATGAAGTCGGCCAGGCGCAGCGGACCCATGGGGTGCGCCATGCCCAGCTTCATCACCGTGTCGATCTCGGCCACACCGCCCACGCCCTGGAAGAGCGTTTCGATGGCCTCGTTGATCATGGGCATCAGGATACGGTTGGCCACGAAGCCTGCGTGATCGTTCACCTCCACGGGCACCTTGCCGATGGCGGTGCTCAGGTCCATGATGGCCTTG
>CAZUNW010000338.1:0-2041 GCA_964621425.1 uncultured Chryseobacterium sp.
TCAAGCAGGCCATCACCGAGATGGGTGAGACCCCGCTTCCGCGCTACATCAAGCGCGACACGGAACCAAGCGACGCCGAACGGTACCAGACCATCTACGCCCGCAACGAGGGCGCCGTGGCCGCACCCACAGCTGGATTGCACTTCAGCCGCGAGCTGATGAAGCGCATGGAACTGAAGGGCATCCACTTTGCAAACGTCACCCTGCACGTGGGGCTGGGCACCTTCCGCCCGGTCGAGGTGGAGGACCTGACCAAGCACAAGATGGACAGCGAGCAGGCCATCATTTCGCGCGAGGCCTGCGACATCGTGAATCGCGCCAAGGACTCCCGCAAGCGTGTGTGCTGCGTGGGGACCACCACCATGCGCGCCATCGAGAGCAGTGTGAGCACGCAGAACCACCTGAAGCCGTTCAACGGCTGGACGAACAAGTTCATCTTCCCGCCCTACGACTTCAGCATCGCCGACCGCATGATCACCAACTTCCACATGCCCGAGAGCACGCTGCTGATGCAGGTTGCTGCATTCGGTGGTTACGACCATGTGTGGAATGCCTACAAGGTGGCCCTCAAGGAGAAATACCGCTTCCTGAGCTACGGGGATGCGATGCTGATCATCTGAGCGGTTCAGGATGATCGGGTGCGGGGGTGAACGGGTCGCTGACACCCGCACCATCGCCCACCAGCACCCTGTACCCGACCTTCGTCGCCATGCAACGCTCCACCATCCTTGTTGCCGGCGGCAGCGGCACCCGCCTTGGCGGGCCCGTGCCCAAGCAGTTCCAGGAGGTGAAGGGCCGTCCCCTGCTGATGTGGACCCTGGAGGCCTTCCACAGGGCTGACCCGGCCATGTCACTGATCGTGGTGCTGCCCGGGCCGCACATCAACCTGTGGCGCTCGCTCTGCGGCGCGCACGGTCTGTCCATCCCCCACGATGTGGTTCCGGGAGGCGAACAGCGTTGGCACAGCGTGCGGGCGGGACTGGCGATCGTGCTGCACGACGGCGTGGTGGGGGTGCATGACGGTGTGCGACCATTGGTTTCCAGTGCATTGGTCCAGCGCTGCTTCGATGCGGCAGAACGCACGGGTAGCGGCATCCCGGTGGTGCCCGTTGTGCCCAGTGTGCGCGAGACCACGGCGCATGGCTCGCGCGCACTGGACCGGTCCAGGCTGCTCGCCGTGCAGACCCCGCAGTGCTTCCGCGCGGAACTGCTGCGCAGGGCCTTCGAACAGCCCTACGATCCCGCCTTCACCGATGAGGCCACCCTGGTGGAGCGATCGGGAACCGCGGTGCACCTTGTGCAGGGCGAGGAGGACAATATCAAGGTGACCACCGCCATGGACCTGCTGGTCGCCGCCCACCTGCTTTAGGCCGCAGGTACCTTTGGAACATGCCGGAGAACACGGACGTCCGCTCCCTGACCCGCGAGGAACTGGTGACGCTCGTGGCCGGGATGGGAGAGAAGCCCTACCGCGCTGGACAGCTGTGGGAGTGGTTGTGGCGGAAGGGTGCGCACGCCTTCGATGAGATGAGCGACCTGCCCAGGGCTTTCCGCGCCTCACTCGCGGAACGCTGCGTGCTTCGGCCATTGGTGCTTGCGGAGGAGCAGCGCAGCCAGGACGGGACCGTGAAATGCGCCTTCCGCACCTGGGATGGCCATGTGGTGGAAGGCGTGCTCATCCCCACGCCCACGCGCCTCACCGCCTGCATCAGCAGCCAGATCGGATGCAGCCTTACCTGCAGCTTCTGCGCCACCGGCAAGCTGAAACGCATCCGCAACCTCGAGGCACAGGAGGTGGTGGACCAGGTGGTGCTGATCGACCGTATCGCCCGCAGGTACTACGGCCAGGGGCTTACCAACATCGTATACATGGGCATGGGCGAGCCCCTGCTCAACTACGCCAACACCCTGCGCAGCACCGAGCGCATCACCGCACCGGACGGGCTGGGCATGAGCGCCAGACGCATCACAGTGAGCACCGCTGGCATCGCCAAGATGATCCGCAAGCTGGCCGATGACGGCACGCGCTTCAACCTGGCAC
>CAZUNW010000339.1:0-1200 GCA_964621425.1 uncultured Chryseobacterium sp.
GTTCATACGGGCCCTGGAGGGACAGGCGGAGCACGAGCGGGCGGGGGAGCGGGCCCTGGGTAGTGGTGGTGGTGGTGCGGCGGGGCGACGCGGCCCGCGGTCCTCCGCCACCATCGACGCGGACGCACGGCCCGACAGTCAGTTCTGGCTCTTCACCAGCATCGTCATCCTGACCTGCAGCACCCTCTTCGTGATGTGGCTCGGTGAGCGCATCACCGAGCGCGGCCTGGGCAACGGCATCTCGCTGATCATCATGATCGGCATCCTGGCCGAGTTCCCGCAGAGCTTCGCCCAGGAGGTGGTTGGCCGCATGGGTCCCGGTGGCGGCGGCCTGGTGCTGCTGCTCGTGGAGGTGGTCATCTGGGTGCTCATCATAGCCGGCTGCATCCTGCTGGTGCAGGGCACCCGGCGCATCCCCGTTCAGTTCGCCAAGCGCGTGCAGGGCAACAAGCAGTACGGAGGTGTGCGCAACTACATCCCCCTCAAGGTGAACGCGGCCGGCGTAATGCCCATCATTTTCGCACAGGCCATCGTGCTCATCCCGATGTACCTGGCACAGGCCTTCGAGGAGCCCCCCCAATGGCTGGTGTCCATCGCGAACGCCCAGGGCGTGTTCTACAACCTGATGCTGATGCTCATGGTGGTGATGTTCACTTACTTCTACACCGCCATCACGGTGAACCCGGTGCAGCTGGCCGACGACATGAAACGCAACGGCGGCTTCATACCCGGCGTGAAGCCCGGCAAGCAGACGGCCGACCACATCGACGAACTGCTGAGCCGCATCACCCTGCCGGGGGCCATCTTCCTGGGCATGGTGGCGATTCTGCCGGCGTTCGCCCAGATGGCCGGTGTGAAGCAGGGCTTCGCGCAATTCTTCGGCGGCACCTCGCTGCTGATCATGGTGGGCGTGCTGCTGGATACCCTCCAGCAGATCGAGAGCCACCTGCTGATGAGGCATTATGACGGCCTGATGAAAACGGGCCGCATCAAGGGACGGACGAACGCGGCTTACGGCATGGCGGGATAGGGCATGGCGAGGACCGTGAACTATCGAAGCGATGCAGAGATCGCGCTGGTGAGGGAGAGTTCTTTGCTTGTTGGGAGGACC
This sequence comes from uncultured Chryseobacterium sp., assembly GCA_964621425.1. Lineage (GTDB taxonomy): Bacteria > Bacteroidota > Bacteroidia > Flavobacteriales_F > PHOS-HE28 > PHOS-HE28. The sequence goes on from CAZUNW010000339.1 coordinate 1,112, forward strand.
TTGGCCGAAGTGGCCAGGAACATCGGACCGGGGGTCCGCACCGGGGACCTGGACCGGCTGGCGGAGACCTTCATCCGCGACCACGGGGG
>CAZUNW010000339.1:1237-1995 GCA_964621425.1 uncultured Chryseobacterium sp.
ACAGCCACGGCAAGCGGCAGACGATCGCGATCCCCAGCACGCTGCTGATCAGCGTGAACCAGGAGGTGGTGCACGGACTTCCCGGCGACCGCATGCTGCGCGAGGGCGACCTTGCCAGCGTGGACTGCGGTGTGCTGATGAACGGGTTCTACGGCGACAGCGCGTACACCTTCGCCATCGGCGAGGTGGACGAGGCGGCGCTGAGGCTGCTGCGGGTGACGCAGGAATGCCTCGCCCTTGGCATCGCACAGGCGGTGGACGGCAGGCGCACCGGCGACCTGGGCCACGCCATCCAGCACCACGCCGAAACCCACGGGTACGGCGTGGTGCGCGAGCTGGTGGGGCACGGCGTTGGCGAGAAGCTCCACGAGGCCCCCGAGGTGCCCAACTACGGGCGCCGCGGCCACGGGGTGCAGCTGCGCAGCGGGATGGTGATCGCCATCGAACCGATGATCAACATGGGCACCAAGGACGTGAACCAGCTGGATGACGGCTGGACGATCGTCACGCGGGACGGAAAGCCCAGCGCCCACTTCGAGCATACCGTGGCCGTAAGGCCCGGTTCGGCGGAGGTCCTCTCAAGCTTCAGCACCATCGAGGAGGTGCTGCAGGCGAAGGGCGACCTCTTCGTGAGGCCGCAGGTGGGGATGACGGAAGGCAATTGAACGGACAAGGAAGACGAACGAACGACATAGAGAACAGGAACGGAAGAACGGAACGAAGGCATGAGCAAGACCGGTAACATCGAGCAGGACGGC
>CAZUNW010000340.1:0-1993 GCA_964621425.1 uncultured Chryseobacterium sp.
GGTCGCCGGCGCTGTACAGCAAGCCGATCATGACGAGCACCAGCAGGGTGGACACCCCCCACTTGGCGGCGAGCAGACCGGCCACCTCGAGCCAGCCGCTCACCAGGCCGCGCGACTCGAGCCATTCGATGGCCGAACTGCTGAAGGTGAGGACGGGGATGGCGATCACCACCATCACCGACAAGGCCACCAACAGGCCAAGGCTGAGCAGGCGTTGCTTGACGGGGCTGTGCCAGTGGGTGAGGTTGGTGCTTCCGCTGAATCCCAGAAGGATGGCGTCGATGCTGTTGCTGGCCAGGTAGACGCCCACCACGAAGCTCACGGAGAGCAGTGTGCCATGCTTTTTCACCACGAGGTCATGCAACGTGCCCTCGATGAAGTGGTACACCTCCTCAGGCAGCATCTCCTGGAAGGTGACCAGCAGGCGGGACTGCATGTCGGCGATGGGGATGTATGGGATGAGCGTGAGCAGCACGATCATCGCCGGGAAGAAGGCCACGAAGACCTTGAAGGCAATGGCCGATGCCCGGGTCTCCAGACGGCCCTTGGCCAGTGCCAGCAGGAAGAAGCGGGCAATGGCGTAGAGGCTGAAGCCCTCGAAGCCGGGCAGCTTCACCCGGCGCGCCCAGTGCACCACGTTGCGGAACAGGCGGGAGAAAAGGACCCGGCGCTTCAACCGCTCCACCATGGTGGATCAGAGGGCTTTGAGGCTCAGGTCAAGGCTGCCTGAGCTGTGGGTGAGGGCACCGACCGAGATGAAGTCCACGCCACACTCCGCGTAGGAGCGCGCGTTTGCGAGTGTTATGCCGCCCGAGGCCTCCGTGGGACAACGCCGTGCGATGAGCAGAACGGCCTCGCGCAGGCCCTTGTGGCCGAAGTTGTCCAGCATGATGCGGTCGGCGCCACCATGGGCGAGCACCTCCCTCACCTCGTCCAGATCCCTGGTCTCCACTTCGATCGGGAGGTGCAGGCCATGGGCCTTCAGGTACGCCCGTGCCGCGGTGATGGCCGGGCCGATGCCGCCTGCAAGGTCCACGTGGTTGTCCTTGATCAGCACCATGTCGTACAGGCCATGGCGGTGGTTCTCGCCTCCGCCCATGCGCACCGCCCACTTTTCCAGAGCGCGCAGGGTGGGGGTGGTCTTGCGTGTGTCCAGCACGCGGCAGCCGGTGCCCTCCAGCGCATCCACGAAGTGCCGCGTGAGCGTCGCTATGCCGCTCAGGCGTTGCATGAAGTTCAGCAGCACGCGCTCGGTGGAGAGCAGCGCATGCACGGGTCCGCTCAGGGTGAAGGCCACATCACCCGCCTTCACCCGCGCACCATCCTCCAACAGGGGGCGCATGTGCAGGTCTGGGCTCACGTACGCACAGATGGCCCGGGCAAGGTCAACCCCGGCCAGCACACCATCCTGCTTGACGAGCAGGCGCACGCCACCGCGCGCTCCTGCGGGGATCGTACCGCGCGTGGTGTGGTCACCCTCGCCAATGTCCTCCGCGAGCGCTGCGGCGATGAGGGCATCCGTTCCGGGTGGAAGCACGATCAGTTGTCGCTGCGGCCCGATTCGATCCGTAACTGCTTGACCTGCAGGGTCTCGCCGCTCTTTTTCAGGAAGAAGGTCACCCGGAAATGGGTGGTGCGGGTGCGCAGGATGCCGATGTAGTACTGGTCACCCAGCTTGCTCTGGCCCTGGTGCTCGATGACCATACCCACTGGCGGGTTCTCGTCGAAGAAGCGGCGCAGGATCTGCTCGGCCTGGGCCTTGCTGTACACATCGCTCGCCCCGCCCACGGTGAGGTCGACGTTGGGGATGAAGTGCTGGGCCAATTCCTTGGAATTGCCGGTACCCAGGGAGGCCACGACACGCTCCTTCACATCGCCCTGTGCAAGGCCCGGCAGGGCCAGCACGGCGAGGATGACGGCGAGGGCGAATTGCTTCAACATGACCGTAGGATCAGGTTCTTGGGTGAAAGTTCGCAAACATCGGGCCAGTGTT
>CAZUNW010000341.1:0-1984 GCA_964621425.1 uncultured Chryseobacterium sp.
AGTGCGCCCACCAGGCGGGCCAGCGATGGGGTGAGCTCCTCATGGTAACTGTACCACGGATGCTTCGCACGGAAATGTCCTTCCACCCCGAAACGGGCCCAGTCGTCCAGTTCCTGCTTCAACGCGGCCTCAGCGGCCCTGGGCTGCAGGCCCAGGGAGTTGCCGGTGAAGTAGAGTACATCACCACCGCCATGCCGGGGGAACAGGAACTCCGCACGGAAAGCACGCAGCGGATCGGCGGCATCGAGGGACCGTGCACAGGCAAGGGTGTTCGCGTAGGCCATCATGTGCAGCGTGGCCAAAAGTAGCCGTCAGCGTGCCGCCACGCCACAGTAAACCGCTCACCAGCGGTCACCGACCCAGGCCAGCAGGGGTGCCAGCACCAGCAGCCCGTCAACTCCAAGGGTGTAGAAAACCCACGACCGGTCGGGCCCTGCCCGGTAGGCGAGCACGGCACCGAACGCAAGCCCTGCACCCGCGAGCACCTCGCTCCAGGGGACATACCCTTCCACATAGCTCATGTAGCTCAGGAGTCCCCGGATCACCACGATGGTGGAGGCAGAGAGGAAGAGGAACATGGCCAGCACCCGTGTCCATCGCGGGCCGATGACCTGGGGGATGGTGCGCATGGAGGGAGCGTCCCGGGCCTGGTCGCGCAGGTCGAACAACAGTGCAACGCCGGTGATGAGCGGACCCTGCACCAAGCCATGCCCCAATAGCCCCATCCAGAAGTGGTCGGGTGCCAGAAAAGCCACCGGCAGCGCCACCGTGGCCAGCAGCCAGCACCACACGATGACCACCAACTTCAGGGCGGGCACCTGACGGAGGCCGATGTCCATTGCGCCCACCCTGATCGGCAGCAGATAGAGCATCCAGGGCAGTACCATAAGCAATACGACCCGCCAGACCAGCGACGGAGCGGTCCAAAGCAACGCCGACGCAGCGGCTCCGGCAGCAAGGGACAGGCTGAGCATTCCAGGCCGGCTCGCCGCGTGCCAGGCCATCACCGGGGCATCCCCCCACCCCGTTGACGATCGGGTCCTCGACCAGCGCAGCAGCCCGTATCCGGCAAATACACCGCACCATACGGCAAGCACGGGACGCCAGGCCTGCTCGTTATTGGAAAGGTGGCTGGTGACCCACCAGCACTGCGCACCTCCCCCGAGCGCGAGCCAGCCATGGCCGTGGACCAATACGCGGAGCAGGGCATTGGGTGGGCCTGCGTCCATCGGCCTCAGGGGGAGAGGGCCGGGTTGATCACCAGCTGGCGCAGGGCCAGTCCGGCGGCTACACCGGCGGCCGTGGCGTACAGCGTGCGCAGGATGCGCTTGCTGCGACCCACACTGGCGTAACCCGTGGCGTAGTAGGGGTCGCCGTCCATCAGGGGGTCGCGGATGGAGCCCTTGGTCACATGGACCCGCGGCAGGGCCATAAGGCCCGCGTAGATCGGCGGAAGCAGCAGGGACATCACCTCCAGGTCAAGCGCCACCACAGGTGCCATCCCAAAAGCGAAGCCGCCCAGCATGGGCAACAGGGGCCGATAGCCATCGCGCGCATCCTGCTCGCCCTTGATGATCCAGCGCATCTGGTCCACCGAGTAATCGTTGCCGAACACCGTGTCCATGAAGTACCACACGCGCTCATGACCGAGGCTGTCAGTGACGCTGAAGACGCTCTCGGTGGGCTCGCTCCGCTCGATCAGGCGCGCACCCTTGGGGATCTGGTAACGCACCTCGAGGGAGCTCTGGCCCAGCACCCGGCCCTTGATGGTCTGGCCGTTCATCAGCAGGATGCGGTCCTGTGCCCCCGCGACCATGCAGATGAACAGGGGGAGTAGGCAGGCGCACCGCATGGGGGACGGCCAAAGATAGGCCTTGCCGAACACCGCGACGGCCGCGTTGTTGCTGGAAAGGAAGGCGTGCACGGCCCCCACGGCGGACCTTATATTCGCGGCGCCTTCCAGCACCCCATGAACACCGTCACC
>CAZUNW010000342.1:0-491 GCA_964621425.1 uncultured Chryseobacterium sp.
CAGTGGGACAAGCTGGGGCCCATCCGCGCCTGGATGGCCGAGCGCTACGATACCATCGCCAACAAGCAGGACTTGGTGTTCTACCCCTTCGGTGGTCCGGACATCGCCTTCGCCATGGCCTTCTATCCGAACGCGGACACCTATGTGTTGGTGGGCCTGGAGGACGTTGGCCAGTTGGGCTGGATGGGCTCACTGCCCGAGGAACAGGCGCTGCGGCGCCTTCGCGAATGGTCGAACATCCTGCGCGTCAGCAACCGCTTCGGGTTCTTCAAGACCATCGACATGCGGCAGCAGTTCACCGAGCAGCGCGGCATCGCCGACATGCTCATGTACTACCTGCGCCAGATGGGCGCCGACCTGATCGAAGCGCACCTGCTCAACTGGGAGGAGGGCCAGCGTGTAATGGGCGCCAAGCTTGTGGACACCCTGGCCAACGAGGAGGCCCGCATCGAGTTGTACCAAGCTGCGCAACTCAGGCTGGTGCGCAACCG
>CAZUNW010000342.1:501-1981 GCA_964621425.1 uncultured Chryseobacterium sp.
TACGCACCGCCGACGGTGTGAAATACGTGTACCGCATGCCCGATGGCGCTGAGAAGCAGGTGTATTATTTCCGGCAGGACCTGAGCAACGATGGCTTTGATGGCTCGCCATTCGCCGCCTGGCTGAGCGCCCAGGGTCCCTTCTGCTCGCTGAACAAGGCCGCCTCCTACCTGATGCATTCCAACAGCTTCGGCAAGGTGCGGAGCTTCATGCTGGACAACACCCGGCTGCATGTGCAGGATGACACCGGACCGCGTTACCGCGAGCTCCAGATGCGCGGCCTGCGTGTGGAAGTGCACGGACGTTACTCACGCATCGACCCGCTCTTCAGCATGGGGCCCCAGACGGACCTGCTTGCTGCGTATGCGGAACAGCCGGGGCCGGTGCTGCCGTTCAAGATCGGATACATGGGCCATGCGGTGGGTACGAACCTTCAGGTGGCCTATTGACCGGCGGTCGACCGGTGGCCTGTTGACGGTGTGCCTGCTGCACGCCCTCGATTTCCCGTGCCTTGCCCAGCCCGCACGCACGCCGGATATACGGCGTGTGGTCATGGTTCCATTGGAGGAACTCGCAGCGCGCGGGTGCCAGTTAAGCCACATGCCCGGTGTGCATGGCGGTCCACTCACCCTTGCCATTACAACGTCCTCCGGCAAGCGCCTGCACTGGCGCACCAACCCGGTGGTGGGCACCCCGTGGGCCTCGGTGCGCGGTCCGCTGCAACTCGACGGCAACACACACGTGCAGGTGATCACCGACCGCGCGGACACCGTGTATGCGGGGACCTTCTTCATCAACGACTTGTCAGCCATGGACCGCGTGGCCCTGTCGGTCATGCCGGAGGATTTCCTGCCGCCGGACGGCATCTACGTAGGGCACGGCGAGGAAGGCGAGGACGGCCACACCGTGACCTTTGGCCGTGCATGGACCGATGACGAGATCCGGGCGCTTGGCGAGCTGGTGCTGGGCGACAGCATGGTCCACACCGGATCCTTCGGCCTACGGATCTTCGGCGGAATGACACGTGGCCAGCCGGAGAAATCGCTGCGCATCATCGCACGCGACGAGACCGGCGGTAAGCCCGTACGTGAACGCCTCTTCCCCAGCAAGGCGGTGAACCGCTTCCAACACCTGGTCCTGCGCACCTCCGGTGGGGACCAGCGGCAGACGCGCTTCAAGGACGTGGCCTACAGTTCGCTGGCAGCCGACCTCGGATTGGACCACATGGGCTACCGCCCCGTGGCCCTTTACGTGAACGGCGACTATTGGGGCATCCACAACCTGCGCGAGAAGATCAACCCTGACTACCTCAGGGACAACCACGCCGTGGATGCGGACTCGGTGGTGCTGATCCAGGGGTCTGGCACCTCGAACAAGGCCTACATGGGGTTCTACAGGGAGCTGTCGGAGGCCGCACGCAACGGTGACCTGCTCCGCGTGGCGCCGCAGCTGATGGATGTGGAGAACTACATGAACTTCA
>CAZUNW010000343.1:0-1974 GCA_964621425.1 uncultured Chryseobacterium sp.
TCAGCGGGCGATCACCAGGCGCTGGGTGCTGGTGTGCGTTCCTGCGGTGATGTTCACCAGGTAGACGCCGCTGGCCAGGTGGCTGCCCAGTTCCACGGCGTTGTTCTCCAGCACGCCATCCTGCATGGGCAGGGTGGCGCTCATCACGCGCTTGCCGAAGAGGTCGAAGAGGTCCACGGTCACCGCATTCACGTCGGGTGCCACCTGGTCGAGGCTGAGGTGGAGCTGGTCGCCGCGGTTGGGGTTGGGCCACATGTGCACCACGGGTCCGGGGGCCTCCTGGTCCGTGGTCATGCCGCGACCGCCGCTACCCGGGGTGGGTGCGGTGGACATGCTGCAGGCATTGCCCCAGGGGCACCAGGTGCTGCCACCGTTGAAGCTGATGCGCACGCGCACGCTGTAGGTCTTGTTGTACTGCAGCGGCGAGGTGGTCCAGATGGTGAGCGGCAGGGCGTTCGTCGTGGTGCTGATGCGGCGCAGGTAGGTGCTGTTCACATCGTCGAACTCCCATTGGTAGGTCACTGTGCCGGACACGGGGGTGACGAACAGGGTCTTCGAGCCATTGAGCATCACGTTGGTCAGTCCGCAGGAATGCAGGCTGCTGTTCACGTTGTTGATCAGCTGGGTGGTGGTGCAGAGGTTGGCCGTGGTGACCTTCAGGCGGCAGGTGGGCCCGAACGCACCGTACACCCCGTTCACCAGGCTGCGCACGCGCACGTTGAGGAGTGTGTTCTGCGGCAGGGGTGAGGTGGTGATGCTGTTCAGGCGCAGGAAGCTGCAGCGTGTGGGCCCGGCGGGGAAGGAGGGGTTGCTGCTCGAGTGCGTCATGAGCACGCGGCGGCTGTATCCTCCGTCGGGGTTGAAGAACCAGAACTGGTAGCCATCGTTGTTCTGGGTGCCCACGCCGTATTCGGCACTCACGGCGGGGTTCTCCACCGCGGCGACATAATCGGTGGGCGCGATGCTTTCCAGGTCGCACCGGCCGGGCTGGAGGCGGTCGCCGCCCAGGGGCAGGCAGAAGCCGCCGTTGCTGGCGATCTGGCTCACGGAGGTGAACACCCCGTCGCCGGCGTTGTCGATGATGCGTTCGCCGGTGGCGTCGCGCAGCACGTAGCCGCCGGTTGTCATGCCGTCACCGAAGCTGTCCAGCACGCGCAGTTCGTAGCAGCCGGGCAGCAGGGGGCAGGAGATGTTGACGGTGGAGTTGTTCGCGTAGCCCGTTCCGCTGCACAGGGGTGCGCCGCCACCCTGGGGGATGACCTCCCAGCTGGTCTGAGCGGCGGCCCCATCCGTGGTCAGCGTGAGCGTGATGCCCACAGGGGTTCCTGCGCAGGTGCAGGTGGCATCGTAGGCGTCGTTCACCGTGTAGGCGTTGCCATCGTTGCAGGGGGTGCCCGGCAGGGCCGTGCCTCCCAGCACGCCCGCGCAGTCCACCGCGGTACCGGCGCACTGGCAGTTGGCGTTCACCACATCGTTCTGGGTGTTGGGGTTGCCGTCGTCGCAGGTGGCTCCGGGCTCAGCCTCGCCGCAGCCGCAGCTGCCGGGCGCGGTTTTGGCCGGGTCGAGCGGGCACTGGTCGTTGCAGTCCAGGGCGCCGTCGCCATCGGTGTCGGTGTCGGGATTGCCGCATCCGCAGTCACCCGGAACGATCTTGTTGGGGTCGTTCGGACAGGCATCGAGGCAGTCCATCACGGAGTCGCCATCGCTGTCCACGTCGGGGATGCCGCAGCCGCAGATGCCCTCCCAGTTCTTGTTGGGGTCGTTGGGGCAGCCGTCCTCGCAGTCGGCCGTGCCGTCGTTGTCGCTGTCGGTGTCAGGCACATCGCAGCCGCAGGTGCCCGGGCTGGTCTTCAGCGGATCGTTGGGGCACTGGTCGTTGCAGTCGGCGGTGCCGTCGGTGTCGGTATCGGTATCCGGCGTGCCGCAGCCGCACTGGCCTGGAGCCGTCTTGTTCGCATCGGCGGGGCAGCCGTC
>CAZUNW010000344.1:0-1964 GCA_964621425.1 uncultured Chryseobacterium sp.
GAAGTCGGCCGCCGTCATGCCCGCATCGCCCTGCTGCATCAGCCGGGCATACTCGGCCTCAGCGCCCGCCTCGCGCTTCTTCTTCTCCTCATACTCCTTCATCAGGCGGGCGATCTCGCTCCGGATCTGCTCCGTGTACTGCAGGTCCCACGTCACCTCGCTGGTGATGGGGTCGAACTTGGCCTTGCCGATGGGCTGGTTGAGCACGGTGAAATCGATCCCCGGCAGGGCCTGGAAGAGGGTCATCTCGATGTTCATCGCGTGACCGCCCACGCGCTCCTCCTCCGGGATGTTGCGCGTGTCGATGGTGATGTTCTTGCTGATGATGCCCTGCTTGCTGTAAACGATCTTGTAGTGGGCGCTGTAGTCGAGGTTGAACTCGTACTTGCCGCTGGCGTTGGTGGTGACCTCGGCCAGCTTCGCGCCGTTCTTGAAGACGCTCACGACAACGCCATCCATCTTCTTGGCGCTCACATAGTCCTTCACCGTGCCGTAGACGTAAACGTTGTCCACCTGGGCACGCGCGGCACCGGTCACCAGCACCAGGGTGAGCAACAGCACGAGCAGCCTAAATTGCCAACGGGTTCCTCGGGGACTTCGCATGCGGGGCGGTTGACCTGAACGACCGTGCAAAATACGACATCCCCCGGAGCCCGTCCGCACCAGCCTCCCCCGTCCCCATCCACGATCCGCCGTGCACAGCATCTGGGAACAACGCAGTTTCGGCGCTCCGGCAGGTCTGGTGGTGGTGGGTGCGGGCATCGTGGGTCTGTGGTGCGCGGTGCACGCGCGGCGCCGGCGGCCGCAGGACCGGGTGATCGTGGTGGAACGCGGACCGCACCCCAGCGGCGCCAGCGTGCGCAACGCCGGTTTCGCCTGCTTCGGCAGCCCCAGTGAGCTCCTGGCCGATCTGGAGACCGAGGGCACCGGGCCCACGCTGGAGCGAGTCGCCGAACGGTGGCAGGGTCTGCAGGAACTGCGGCGTGAACTGGGGGATGCGGCCATCGGCTTCGAGGCGAGCGGGGGCCACGAGGTGTATGCCGCCGGCGATGGACTGTACCCGCGTGTGGCCGACGCGTTCGATCGCATCAATGCACTGCTGGCCCCGATCACCGGGCCCGGGACCTTCCGCTGGATGGCAGAAGGAGCAACGCGGTTCGGGTTCGAACCGGGCACGCATGTGGCCCGCACCGACCTGGAAGGGGCCGTGGACAGCGGGTTGCTGATGCAGGCGCTGCTGCGCCTGGCGCGCGAGCACGGGGTGGAAATGCACTGGGGCTTTCGCGTGGAGCGCATCGTACCCGAGGAGGGCGGGGTGGAGTTGGTACCGGCGCACGGCCCCACCCTGCGGGCACGGCACGTTGTCGTGGCCACCAACGGCCATGCCCGCCAGTTGCTGCCACAGGTGGATGTGGTTCCCGCCCGCGGCCAGGTGCTGCTGACCACGCCGGTTCCCGGGCTGCGCTTGAAGGGCACCTTCCACGCCCACGAGGGCTATTACTACTTCCGCGACCTGCATGGCGCTGTACTGCTGGGCGGCGCGCGCCACCTGGACAAGGCCGGCGAGACCACCTGGGAGGAGGGTACCGCCCCCCACCTGCAGGCCGCCCTGGAGGAGTTCCTGCACCGGCACATCCTGCCTGGGCAGCGGCCGGTGATCGCCCACCGCTGGAGCGGCATCATGGGCTTCCGGGAGCGGGGCAAGACCCCACTGGTGGCACGGGTCGCGCCGGGGGTGGTGGCCGCGGTGGGCCTGAGCGGCATGGGCGTGGCCATCGGCGTGCGCGTTGCGCGCCAGGCGGTGGACCTGCTGGATGCCTGACCGGGAGCAGGTAAAAACGCATAAGGCCCTCAGCTTTCGCCGAGGGCCTTGCCCGTCCTGGGAGCCTCCTGTCAGATTTGAACTGACGACCTGCTCATTACGAATGAGCTGCTCTACCGCTGAGCTAAGGAGGCCGGTACCC
>CAZUNW010000345.1:0-1953 GCA_964621425.1 uncultured Chryseobacterium sp.
GCGGCACCGCCACCGCTGCCTTCCACGCCCTTGTTCACCGCGATCTCCAGCAGGCCGTTGGCGCCGAAGAAGGCCACCCGTTCACCCTGCGGCACCTCGCTGTATGTCCGGTGCAATGCCGTGATGTCATGCTGCGAGCGGCCGAAGGTGATGCGGAACGGGCGGTCCTTCACGAGCCCGGCGAACTGCTCGCGCCCGATGTTGGTCACCACGTTGCCGTAGGCATCCACATGGATCACCACGCCGCGGATGCTCTCCTGGTCCTGTGCGGGCTCGCCGCCCATCTGCTGGCGCACACCCTGCCGCGGGTCGGCGATGGCCTCGATGGCACCACCCTCCGCCAGGTGGCAGGCCGCACGCGCCAGCACACCCTTCAGGGGAAAGGTGGCGTCCGCCGCGTCGGTCACCATCCGCAGCCCGTACACACGCTGCGGACGGCCCTCGAAAAGCAGGCTGAAAATGCCGTTGTCCGCCCCCAGGAACCAGTGCCCGTTGTGCAGCACCGCACAATGTGGTGTCTGTGGTCCCGCTTCCGGGTCGATGCCGATCAGGTGCACGGTGCCCGCCGGGAACGCCGGGTAGGCATTGCGGAGCACGAAGGCCGCCTGTGCGTTGTCGAACGGCGTGATCTGGTGGCTGATGTCCACGATGTTCGCACCGGGCAGCCGGCCCAGGATGCTGCCCTTCACCACGGCCACATAATGGTCCCGCAGGCCCATGTCGGTGATGAGGGTGATGATCGGCATCGCTGGGCGGAGCGGCGGTCCGTAGGCGCGATCGGCTACCTTCGGCCGGTCAAATGTAATGGCCGGCGGAACGCATCCGCCGTCCGTGTTCGAAGCGAACCACGTGGGCGAGATCTCCATCCAGGTGACGGCAGTGGACCCCGTCGCGGTCTTCGGGACCAACGACCAGCACCTGCGCATCATTCGCGGGTTCTTTCCCAAGCTCAACCTGGTGGCCCGCGGCGCCACCCTCAAGGTGATCGGCAACGACGACGACATCCAGCCCTTCGCCGAGCGTTTCGACCAGCTGGTGGAACACGTGGCGCGCTACAACGAACTGCCGCGCAAGGTGCTGGACGACATCATGGGCGGGGCGCCCGACCAGGCACCGGCGGCCGAGGAGGCCGATGTGCTGGTGCACGGCAACGCCGGCCTGCGCGTCAAGGCCCGCACGCGCAACCAGCAGCGCCTGGTGGACGCCGTCCATGCGCATGACATGGTGTTCGCCGTGGGCCCGGCGGGCACCGGCAAGACATACACAGCCGTGGCCCTCGCCGTACAGGCCCTCAAGCAGAAACAGGTGCGCCGCATCATCCTCACCCGTCCAGCGGTGGAGGCCGGCGAAAACCTGGGCTTCCTGCCGGGCGACCTGCGCGAGAAACTGGACCCGTACCTGCAACCACTCTACGACGCGCTCAAGGACATGATCCCCGCCGGCCGCCTGGCCGAGCACCTGCAGACCGGCGTCATCCAGATCGCCCCGCTCGCATTCATGCGCGGCCGCACACTGGACCACGCCTTCGTCATCCTCGACGAAGCCCAGAACGCCACGCTGCCCCAGCTCAAGATGTTCCTCACCCGCATGGGGCGCAACGCCAAGTTCGTCATCACCGGCGACCTCACCCAGGTGGACCTGCCCCGCCACATCCCCAGCGGGCTGGAGAGGGGCATCGGCCTGCTCCGCGATGTGGAGGGCATCGCCATCATCCAACTGGATGAGAAGGACATCATCCGCCACGAGCTTGTCACCAAGGTGCTCGGCGCATTCCGCGATCACGGCACCGACGCGGAGAACCCGTCCAAGCCATGATCACCCCGACCTCCGGGACGCTGGTGCGTTCCGACCTCCAGCACCCCCTCATCACCAACGTATACCGTGGCAAGGTGCGCGACGTGTACACCCTGTCCGACGGCCGCATGATCCTCGTGGCCAGCGATCGCATCAGTG
>CAZUNW010000346.1:0-1948 GCA_964621425.1 uncultured Chryseobacterium sp.
ATCTTCGGGGTCCCATGTTGTCAACAAGCTGTTCATGCGCATCCGGTTGGTGATGGTGGGGCGCAACGCGCCGGGCCCTGTCACAGAGGCCTTTGAGGAGATCTTGGGGCGGCTGCAGCGCTCCTTTCCTGTGGAGCAGGTGGTGGTGGCCGATCCGCCCGGCCAGGATCCCGCGCGCAAGCGCCGTGAGGGTACCGACCGCCTGCTGAAGGCCCTCGAGAAGGAGGCGCTTGTTGTGCTGCTGGACGAACGCGGTGAACTGCTTGCCTCCAAGGCATTTGCGGCCCGCATGGGGCGCTGGCGCGACCAGGGCCAGCGCTCGGTGGCCTTTGTCATTGGCGGGGCCTACGGGGTGGACGAGCGGCTGCATGAGCGGGCCGACCTGGTGATGGGCCTTTCACCAATGACCTTCACCCACCAGCTGGTGCGGCTGGTGCTTGCAGAGCAGTTGTACCGTTCCGCCGAGATCCTGCGCGGCAGCGGCTACCATCACTGAACGGGTCGTTCGAAGCGGGCCTTGATCGTGTCGCCTATCCCGAGCAGGGCGAGGGTGCCGTCGGCCATGCGTTTCATGGTGCGGTTGAACGCATTGCGCTCCAGACGCGTGCGCAGGTCCTCCTGAACCGCTGATGCGTTCCTGCGGCGCTCGGGGTCCTTGGAGCCGCGCGTGAGCACGCGCTGGACGCTGATGCCTGTGGTGCGTATGTGCTGCGTTCGCAGGCCGCAGGTGCGAGCGAGGCGCGCCAGTGTACGCGGGGTGAAGTAGTTGAGATGCCCGGGATAGTTCACCACGTTCCATTCGGGGCCCGCAAGCAGCCTGCCGGTGGAGCGGTAGTTGGGCGTGGTGATGTAGAGCACGCCGCCGGGGCGCAGGAGCGACACCATGCGCCGCAGTTCCGTTCCCGGGTCGGTGAGGTGCTCGAGCACCTCGAAGGAGCAGATGACATCGAACGAGGCGGCCGGATAGTTCGTAGGGTCCAGAGGACCCTCGATGATGGCGATGCCGCGGGAGCGGCACGCGGCCAGGGCGCGCTGGCCGAACTCCGTTCCGTGCACCTCCCATCCCTTGATGCGGGCGCGCTCGAGGAAGATGCCCGCTCCGCAGCCCACGTCCAGCATGCGATTGGTGTGGCGCCAGGGTGCGAAGGCCGCCACCAGTTCATCATACCGACCCACCGTCACGGGCGAGATGTGCTCGTGGACCGGATAGTCGCCGTAATAGGCCACCAGTTCCTCCGTGGTGGGTTCCTGCCCGGTGAACATCATCCCGCACCGGCCGCAGGCCACCAGGTGGTCCTTGGCACGCTGCGGGACGGGACGGTGGTCCGTTGATCCGCAAACGGGACAGGGGCGGGGTCCGGCCACGGGCATGGGCGCAAAGTAGCACGCGGGCCGCGCCCGGAGCTCCGGCACAGCGGTGGCCGGCATTGCCGACCTTTGACACCATGCCCTTGGTGTGGATCTACTTCTACGGCGATGTGGACATCGCCTATTGGGAGTACCTGGTGGGCTGCATCTACCTGGTGGGGCTGTACATCTACTTCTCCCGCACCAAGACGATGCGGATCAAGCAGAATCCGGAGTACAAGCACCTGCTCTGGGGCTTCCTCGCCAAGGTGATCGGCGGCCTCGGCTTCAGCCTCATCTATTTCTATTACTACAAGGGTGGCGACACCATCATGTACTTCTACTCCGCGGTGGCCCTAAGCAACATGTTCAAGCTGGACCCGATGGCGTACTTCGATATCGTGACCGGCCCGAACAGTCCGGAGAACCTTGCCCGTTTCAGTTACGAAACGGGGTATCCGTTCGCCTATATGTACAATGATCCCCGGGCCTATTTCGTCATCCGGCTCATCAGCCCGCTGGTCATCCTTACACTCAACAGCTACTTGATCACCACGGTGCTGCTCGCCAGCGTGTCCTACATCGGCATCTGGAAGTGCTA
>CAZUNW010000347.1:0-1935 GCA_964621425.1 uncultured Chryseobacterium sp.
CGATGTAGAGCACGCTGCCCAGCACGTTGAGCTTTTGCATGCGGTGCAGGATCTCTCCGCCATGGGGCTGTGCGGGGGGGCGCTGTGCGGATGTGTGGAGGATGAAGGGGGCGTTGAGAAGTGCGAGTACGGCTGCGGTCAGACGCAGTGCCCGGGACATACGGAGCTGCATGGGACCAAGGTAGCTTGACCTGCCGCCGGTCATGGCTGCCAACGAAAAGCCCCCCGCTTCCGGAGGGCTTTCGCTCGAGTGCCCTGGTGGCCTATCCGAAGGTGATGGTGAAGGTCTGCCCGTTCACGGTGACGCTGAAGGTGCCGTCGCATGAGCCGTTCCCGTAATCGATGCTGCGGACGGGCCGGTCCTGGGGCGTGATCTGGACACTGCCCGCTGTGATCCACGCACAGCCCAGTGCCACGCGCAGGGCGCTGGTGATGCTCACCGTATAGGCGATGCCGTTGCGGTTCACGCCGCTGCCGCCACCGGTGATCTCGTACACATCGTCCAGCAGGGTAGGGGTGTCGCTGCCCTGCACCCAGGTGCGTACGCGGTTAGCAACGTGGGTGGCGGACCAGCTTCCATCGCCCGCGCTCACCGTGCCGTTCACGGACACGGTGTAGTAGAGGTTCCCGTTGGGGTCCGTGCCCATGTTCGTCACGGTCTTGGTGCCCTCGACCAGGTTGTCGTTCACGTGATAATTGTCCGGCGTGATGGTGATCACGGTGCCCGGGTCGCGGTAACGCCCCGTGTAGCTCACCTGGATCTTGCCGCGCCGGGTGCGTCCATTGGCGGCCTCACAGTTCACCGTTCCGAAGTCGATGGTGATCGTGCGGGGGGAGCTGAGGGTGTCGAACGTGATGACGGGCTCGCAGGCATCCTCCATCCCGCGCAGGCCGTTGTCCTCTGCGGCCTTCTCCACCTGGTTCAGCATGTCGCTGAAGGCATCCTCCGCGCGGGCATTGTCACTGGCGCTGGTGTAGTCCAGGTCACGGATCTCCTCCTTCCGGCAGGAGGAAAGCGCCAGCATTCCCAAAGCTGCCAGGATGAGCGGTCGTTGGTTCATGGATCGGGGTGTTGTTTGCGTGGGACCGGGCTGGGCCTGAAAGGTTTGATCGCGGCGGCTCAGGGTCGTTCCCGCTCCAGGCGCAGGAAGGTGAAGGCATGGGCATGGCGGTCGTCCGCCGGATGCTCTTCCCGCCAGACTTCCCGCCACTCGCCTTGGAGGGGCGGGAAGCGCGTATCGCCCTCGACCACGGCATGCACGCGCGTCAGGTAGAGCCGGTCCACCAGCCCCTTGGCCAGCGCTTCGTGGTAGATCTGCCCGCCACCGATCACGAAGGCCTCGTGCTCGCCCGCACCGCGGGCGTGCTCCAGGGCGTCCTCCAGGCTGCCCACCACGATCGCTCCCGGGGCGGGGTAGGCAGGGTCGCGCGTCACCACGATGTTGGTGCGGTCCTTCAGGGGCCGGTAGCGGGGTGGGATGCTTTCCCAGTTCAGGCGGCCGGTGATCACACAGTGGCCTCGGGTGGTGTGCTGGAAGAAGGCCATGTCGTCGGGCAGCCTCCAGGGCAGGTCGCCATCGCGGCCGATGACCCCGTTGGCGCTGACCGCGGCGATGGCGCTGACGATCATACGGCTACCTCGGCCTTGATGTGCGGGTGGGGGTCGTAGTCCTTCAGCGTGAAGTGCTCGTAGCGGAAGGCGAAGAGGTCGGTCACGGATGGGTCGATCTCCATGCGGGGCAGCGGGCGCGGATCGCGGGAGAGTTGGAGCCGGGCCTGGTCGAGGTGGTTGCTGTAGAGGTGCACATCACCGAAACTGTGGACGAACTCGCCTGGACGTAGGCCGGCCACCTGTGCCATCATGTGGGTGAGCAGGGCGTAGCTGGCGATGTTGAAGGGCACGCCCAGGAAGACGTCGGCGCTGCGCTGGTACAA
>CAZUNW010000348.1:0-711 GCA_964621425.1 uncultured Chryseobacterium sp.
ACGCGCAGGCTGCGCTCCACCTCCACGGTGAAGTCCACGTGGCCCGGGGTGTCGATCAGGTTGATCTTGTATTTCTCACCGCGGTAGTTCCAGCTGGTGGTGGTGGCAGCGCTGGTGATGGTGATACCGCGCTCCTGCTCCTGCTCCATCCAGTCCATTGTGGCGGCACCGTCGTGCACCTCACCGATCTTGTGGACCAAGCCGGTGTAGTACAGGATGCGCTCGGTCGTCGTGGTCTTCCCGGCATCGATGTGCGCCATGATGCCGATGTTGCGCGTGTATTTGAGGTCGCGTGCCATGTGGCGGGTTGCGTTGGCTTAGAAGCGGAAGTGACTGAAGGCCTTGTTCGCTTCGGCCATCTTGTGGACTTCTTCTTTTTTCTTGAATGCAGCGCCCTCCTCCTTGCTGGCGGCGATGATCTCGTTGGCCAGCTTCTGGGCCATGCTGCGCTCGTTGCGGTCGCGGCTGTAGCCGATGAGCCACTTCATGGCCAGGCTGCGCTTGCGGTCGTCGCGCACGGGCTGCGGTATCTGGAAGTTGGCTCCACCCACGCGGCGGGTGCGGACCTCCACCTGGGGGGTCACGTTCTGCAGGGCCTTGCGCCAGATCTCCAGACCATCCTCACCGCTCTTCTCGCTCACGATGTCGATGGCGCTGTAGAAGATGTCGAAGGCCTTGCTCTTCTTCCCCGAGTACATCAGGTTGTTGACG
>CAZUNW010000348.1:721-1924 GCA_964621425.1 uncultured Chryseobacterium sp.
TACTTCTTGGCGGCGGGCTTGGCGCCGGGCTTGGGACGTTTGGTGCCATACTTGGAGCGGCGCTGGTTGCGGCCTTCCACGCCGGCGGTGTCGAGCACGCCGCGCACGATGTGGTACTTCACACCCGGAAGGTCCTTCACACGACCACCCCGCACCAGCACGATGCTGTGCTCCTGCAGGTTGTGGCCCTCGCCGCCGATGTAGGCGATCACCTCGTACCCGTTCACCAAGCGAACCTTGGCGACCTTGCGGAGGGCGGAGTTGGGCTTCTTCGGGGTGGTGGTGTACACCTTGGTGCACACACCGCGTCGCTGCGGGCAGCTGGTCAGTGCGACCGACTTGCTCTTGTACTGCGCCTTTTCGCGCCCCTTGCGGATGAGCTGCTGGATGGTAGGCATGCGCTCTTTTCTCTTGGCTTTCAGTCGCTTCCGCCCACTATGGGCGCGAAAAACGGGCTGCAAAGGTAGCAAAACCAGGCTTTCAACCAACTGCTGTTGAATGATTTTTCAGCAACCACGCGGAAAAGTGGGCTGATCGGCATCCCGAATTGGCGCTGGATAGGCAACTTAAGAGGTTGAAAAACAAGGGGATAGGTTCGTGTTGGTCAGGGTGGACCGCGTTCGTCGAAGCACCCGGCGGGCCGGGTCAATAGGCCCCCACCCAGCCGGTCTAGTTAGCTTTGTATCGCATCAAATGATGCTATCGTGCTTTCCTCCGCCTACACCTTCTACACCTTCCACAGCAGGATGCTGCACCTGCTCACCACCATCCACCACCGGTTGGGGGAGGTGCAGGCCCGCCATTTGCACTCCCCGGCACCCGAGCTCAGCCGGGCCTACAGGGTAAGCGCCGTGCGGGCCACGCTGGCCCTGGAGGGCAGCGTGCTGGACCCGCTACCGGTGGCCGAGCTGGTGAACCGGCCCGTGGCGGGGGCGGACCAGGCGGCGCTGGAGGTGGTGAACAGCCACCGGGCGTTGGATCTGCTGCCGCAGCTGGACCCGCACGCGGTAGAGGACCTGCGCCAGGCGCACGCCCTACTGATGCATGGGCTGGCGCTGGACGCCGGACGTTTCCGGACCGGGCCGATGGACGTGCTCTACGGCGACCCCGAGCCGTTGCGCCGGGCCCCGGCTGACGACCTGCCCGTACAGGTGGCCGAGCTGCTGCACATGATGGTGCACTCGGTCTACACCGACCGCGAGA
>CAZUNW010000349.1:0-241 GCA_964621425.1 uncultured Chryseobacterium sp.
GGAGGGACTGCTGCCGGACATGAAACAAGGGGAGCGCCTGGCCCTGAAGGAGATGACCGCCACCCAGCGCTTCGAGCGGCCTGCACCGCGCTACACCGAGGCCAGCCTGGTGAAGAAGCTCGAGGAGCTCGGCATCGGCCGTCCCAGCACCTACGCGCCCACCATCAGCACCGTGCAAAAGCGTGGCTACGTGGTGAAGGAGAACCGCGACGGCACGCCGCGCCCATATCGCGTGCTTACG
>CAZUNW010000349.1:251-1913 GCA_964621425.1 uncultured Chryseobacterium sp.
GGCGCCGAGAAGCAGAAACTGTTCCCCACCGACATCGGCATGGTGGTCAACGACTTCCTGGTCGAGCACTTCCCCACCATCGTGGACCTCAACTTCACCGCCTACGTGGAGGGTGAGTTCGACCAGATCGCCGAGGGCACCATGAACTGGCGCACGATGCTGGCTGCCTTCTACAAGCCCTTCCACAGCACGATCGGTACGGTGAGCGAGACCGCTGAACGCGCCACCGGTTCGCGCGAGCTGGGCACCGACCCGGCCAGTGGACGCAAGGTGGTGGCCCGCATTGGGCGCTTCGGACCCATGATCCAGATCGGGGATGCCGAGGATGAGGAGAAACCGCGCTTCGCCAGCCTGCGCAAGGACCAGAGCATCGGCACCATCGCATTGAAGGAGGCGCTGGACCTGTTCAAGCTGCCCAGGACCCTGGGCGAGCGCGAGGGCGAGGTGGTCACCGTGGGTATCGGTCGCTTCGGCCCCTATGTGCGCTTGGGCGGCACCTACGCCAGCCTCACCGCCGAGGACGACCCCCTGGCCATTGACCTGCAGCGCGCCGTGGAGCTCATCGACCTGAAGAAGGCCGCCAGCGCCACGCGCGACCTCGGCGAGCACAAGGGCGAAATGCTGGTGGTGGGCCGAGGCCGTTTCGGCCCCTACGTGAAGCACGGCAAGCTGTACGCCAATATTCCCAAGGGGGAGGACCCTGCCGCCGTGACCTTGGAGCGGGGCATCGAACTGGTGGAGGCCAAACTCGCCGGCGCCCGCCAGAACGTGCTGAAGGAATTCGAAGGTTCAGCCGTGCAGGTGCTCGACGGCCGTTACGGGCCCTATGTCACCGACGGCGGCAAGAACGCCAACCTGCCCAAGGGAACCAAGCCCGAGGAGGTCACCCTGGAGCAGGCCAACGCGCTGCTCGCCGCCGCACCGGATAAGAAAGGGGGCCGGAAGGGCGCCTCGCGCGGTGCCGCCGCCAAGAAGGCCCCGGCCAAGCGCGCCGCCCGGAAGAAGGGCTGAGGCGCGGCCGTTGCCAACACCGCCCTGTGCGTAGCTCGGGGCGGATCCCCCCGCGGCCCGTCCCCCCGCACCGCAACTTCGCGGAGGCCGCCTGGTGCGGCCGGGGCCCCGCATGGACATCAGCATCTACTTCAAGCCCAGCCCCCGTTTCGGGGCACAACGGCCTGATCATGCCGCCCACACCTTGGGCGACGGCGCGCTTTTCCACGGCCCCATGGGCTTCCCCGAACTGGAAGGCGTGCAGGTGGCGCTTCTTGGTGTGCTGGACGACCCCGGCCATGCCCGTCCCAGGGGCTGTGTAGACGCGCCGGACGCGGTGCGCGAGCACCTCTACCAGTTGTTCCGGCCGCAGGGCAGGCTGGCCCTGGCCGATCTGGGCGACATCCACCCCGGGGCCACCGCACAGGACACCCAGCACGCGCTGGCCGAGTCCATCGCCGAACTGGTGCGCCGCGGCATTGTGCCCATCCTACTGGGCGGCGGTCAGGGCCACACCTTCACCCAATACCTCGCCTACGAAAGGCTGGAGCGTACGGCGAACCTGGTGTGCATCGATGCGCGTTTCGACCTGGGCGAGCCCGGCCAGGGCCTGGCAGCCAGCAGCTATCTCAGCCACATTGTGCTGCGCCAGCCCAACTTCCTGTTCAACTA
>CAZUNW010000350.1:0-1907 GCA_964621425.1 uncultured Chryseobacterium sp.
CGCATGCCCTTCAGGGAATCGGCCGCCATCCCACGGAAAGCTCGTGGCTGGGTGAGTTTGTCACCTGGCGGTGTCCCCCGCCATCGGGACGCACCATGTGGATGTCGAAGTTCCCGGTCACGTCGCTGGCGTAGGCGATCCACTGGCCGTCTGGCGACCACGCCGGGGTGATGTCCCCGCGCATCGGGGGGAAGAAACCACCGAGGACCAGGGCGGGGTAGGTGCCGGGGTTGAAGGTGAGCTGTGTCAACCCGGTGCCGTCCCGGTTCACGAGAAAGAGCTGCCCCACGCTGTCCACCACGTTGTTGAACACGATGCGCGCGCCATCCGGCGACCAGGCCCGGCTCTCGGCGTTGTTCAACCCCCAGGTGATGCGTTCAACGGATGAACCGTCGGTGTTCATCAGGTAGAGATCCTGGTCGGGATCCGTCTCCTGCGCCCGGAACGCGAACAGGAGCTTGGTGCCATCGGGGGAATACTTGGGTCCCACATGGGTGGCGGGTGGTGCTGTGAAGGTGAGCTGCTGCACATCGGAGCCATCGGCGGCCATCGTGTACACTTCGTAGTTGCCGTCCTCATCGCTCGTGTAAGCGATCCGCGCACCATCGGGCGAGATGGAGGGCACCAGGCTGAAATGGCCATTCGCGGTAAGCCGCTGGCGCTGGCTTCCATCGGGGAGCATGCTGCAGATCCATGAGCCACCACCGACCTCGCTGAAGGCCACCCAGGTGCCCGTGGCGTTCCATGTGCTGTGTATGTCCAGCGCACTCGTCGCGGCCACACGCTGTTCGTGCGTGCCGCCGGCCCGGATGGTGAAGATGCTCGATCCCGCGGTATCGTAGCGGGAATAGGAGATCAACCCGCCGCCTGGCAGGCATCCGCCTCCGGAGCAGGGCACGTCCGTGGTCCCCTCTTTGGTGCACGCCGCCAGCATGAACACCAGGGGCAGGAGCATTCGGTGCATCCTGCGAAATTATTCAGAGCACCCGCTGACCCCGGTGGACCGGTTACTGCTTCCGCCGTTCAACGTGCCGACGGGTCCAGCGGGAGGTCCAGCACGCCGTAGTACTCCCAGCCCACAAGGTCATAATGCCACCATTCGGTTGCAAGCCCGGCGAAGCCATGCCGTTCCATCGCGGCCTGCAGGCGCTCGCTGTTACGCCGTTGTTCCGGGGTCCATAAGGCGCCGCTGCGATGCGCGCGTTCGCTGAAGTCATCGAATCCCGTGGGCATGGGCAGTGGCCTGCCACGGAGGTCGCACAGGGTGAGGTCCACGGCGGCGCCGCGGTTGTGGCGGCTGCCCTTGGCGGGGTCGGCCACGTACCGCTCGTCCGGCACCAGCGCCCAGAACACATGCTGCACCGCGAGTGGTCGGTAGGCGTCCCAGATCAACAGCCCCAGGCCTTCGCGGCGCAATTCGGCCTGTACGGCGAGCAGGGCCTGCGCTGCCTCGTGCCGCAACAGCGCACGCGCCACCGGATACACGGCCACCCCGGTGAAGTTGTCCGTGCCGGCATAGCGCAGGTCGAACCGCAGGGTGCTGTCCAGGCCTGCCAGCTCCACGAGGCCCGTGTCCGCGGGCTGTGCGGCCATCATCCCGGGCAGCAGGACGGCCAGCAGGGTCTGGAGGCGCATGTGCCAAGGTTACGAAGTACCCGCCACCGGCGGGCTGCCTGGGGCCGGGACGCGTACCGGCTACTTTGCTTTCGCAGCCGCCTCCACCATCGCCTTCACCGTCTTGGGCGCGCTGCCGATGAAGATCTGTCCGCCGATGATGATGGTGGGGCGCTTCAGGAAGGTGTATTCCTCCAGGATGTACCTGCGGAAGTCCTTCTCGGTGAGCTTCATCTCATTGAGGCCCATGCTGCGGTACTTCATGGCGATCTTGCTGAAGAGCGCCTCGTAGC
>CAZUNW010000351.1:0-1902 GCA_964621425.1 uncultured Chryseobacterium sp.
GAGGCCACCGTGCCGCGCATCACCATCATCACCCGAAAGGCCTACGGCGGTGCCTACGACGTGATGAACAGCAAGCACATCGGCTGCGACATGAACTATGCCTGGCCCAGCGCGGAGATCGCCGTGATGGGTGCCAAGGGCGCGGCCGAGATCATCTTCAAGAACGAGATCTCCAAGGCGCCCGACCCGCAGGCCAGGTGGCAGGAGAAGGAGGCCGAGTACAAGGAGCAGTTCGCCAACCCCTACGAGGCCGCGGCCCGCGGCTATGTGGACGAGGTGATCCGCCCCAGCGACACCCGCATCAAGGTGATCCATGCATTGCGGATGCTGCGGAACAAGGTGGACAAACTCCCGCGCAAGAAGCACGGCAACATTCCGCTGTAGGGCGGTTCAGAGCACCCCGGCCAGCAGGCCTGCCGCGATGCCGAGCAGCAGGGCGGCCACAGCCAGTTGCACGCTGCGGTGGGTGAGCTTCGGCAGCATTCGCCTGCCCCACCACGCTCCGGCGAAAGCGGCGGCGGTGCAGGCCGTTAGCAGCCCTGCGCGCTCCTGCAGCAGGGATGCGTCCAGGCCGGTCAGGTAGACCGGGATGCGTGTGAGGTCCACCAGCAGCGCGATAGCCGTGCCCGTGGCCACGAACGCCTCCCGGCCCAGTCCGCCGTGAAGCAGGAACAAACTGCGCAGTGCCCCCTGGTGCCCGCTCAGACCGCCGAAGAAGCCGCTCACCACCCCGCCCGCTACGCGCCAGCGCGGACCGGCACGCAGCTCCCTGAGAGTCGGGGAAAGCTCCAGCAGCGCGAAGAGCGCCATCAGCAGGGCGATGATCACCTGCAGTGGCCCCACGGCGTGGCGGGCGCCGGTGTACAAAGGGGCCAGACCGTCCAGCCGGCCCAGCAGCCAGGCACCGGCGAACGCGGCGGCGATGGCGGGAATGCCGAACGCCCACAAGGTGGGACGGTGCACGTGGCCGCGCATCAGTCCGAACTTGAACACATTGTTGAGCAGGTGCACCACTGCTGTTATGGCCACAGCCTCCGGCAGCGGTAGGAACAGCGCGATGGCCGGAAGCAACAGGGTGCCCAGCCCGAAACCGCTCACGAACGTGAGCAGGGACGCTGCCAGCGCCACAAGCGGAAGCAGGAGCATGGCATCCATCCCACGAACATAACCCGCGTCCCGCTGTTCCCCTGCGGCACTCACTACCTTCGCAGCATATCACCTGAACCATGAAGACCGCGATCATCCTGATCTCCCTGGCTCTGCTGGGCATGGCCCCCCATGGCGAGCTCAAGGACCTCAATATCGGTGATGCACTCCCCCTGCCCGACCACCGCATGATGGACGTGAGCGGCAAGGAAATGAGCCTTAGGGAGGCTGCCGGAAAGAAGGGCCTGCTGGTGATCTTCACCTGCAACACCTGTCCCTTCGTGGTTGGCACCGACGACAGCGAGGGGTGGGAGGGCCGCTACCCGGAGCTGGGCGTGTTCGCCCGCAAGAACGGGGTGGGCTTGGCCTTGGTGAACAGCAACGCGGCCAAGCGCGCCATGGGCGACAGCTTCGAGGATATGAAGGCGCGCTATGCGGAGAAGGGCTACAACCACTTCTACCTGCTGGACAACGACAACCGGGTGGCCGACGCCTTCGCGGCCCGCACCACGCCGCATGTCTTCCTGTTCGACAAGGACATGAAGCTGGTGTACAAGGGTGCAGTTGATGACCGGGTGGAGAAGGCGTCAGAGGTGAAACAGCCCTTTGTGCGCAACGCCATCACCAACATGGTGGCAGGCCGTCCGGTGGACCCATCGGTCACGCGCAACATCGGGTGCAGCATAAAGCGCGCCCCGCACGCGCACTGATCCCTGCTGTGGACAACCCCCTCGCGGCCGCTCCCCCGGGGCGGCC
>CAZUNW010000352.1:0-1893 GCA_964621425.1 uncultured Chryseobacterium sp.
TGACCATGGATGTGGCCAAGGCCGTGAAGGAGGTGAAGGCGGGCAAGATCGACTTCAAGGTGGACAAGGCCGGCATCATCCATGCGGTGATCGGCAAGGCCTCCTTCGATGCGCAGAAGCTCAGTGAGAACGCGCATGAGATCCTGCAGACCTTGGTGAAGCTGAAGCCCAGCACCGCCAAGGGAGCTTACATCAAGAGCATCAGCATCAGCAGCACCATGAGCCCCGGCGTGCAGGTGGATACCCGCACGGTGGCAGCCTGATAACAGCACACGAACATGGCAACCCGTACCGAAAAAGACCAGGCCATCGAGCTCCTCGTGGAGGAGATCAAGGCTTCCAGCGTGCTGTACCTGGCCGACACCACGTCGATGAACGCTGAGGCCACCAGCAACCTGCGTCGCGCCTGCAACAAGGCCGGCATCCGCATGAAGGTGGTGAAGAACACCCTGCTGCAGAAGGCCATGGAGCGCGTGGAGGGCCGCGATTACAGCGGACTCTTCCCCACGCTGAAGGGCCAGACCAGCATCCTCTTCGCCGACAAGGGCAACGCCCCCGCAAAGCTCATCAAGGATTTCCGCAAGAAGGATACCAAGCCTGCCCTGAAGAGCGCCTGGATCGAAGAGGCGGTGTTCATCGGCGATGACCAGTTGGCCGTGCTCTCCAAGCTCAAGGGCAAGGAAGAGCTCATCGGCGAGATCATCGGCCTGTTGCAAAGCCCGATCAAGAACGTTCTCAGCGGCCTCCAAGGCAGCGGTGGACAGAAGATCGCTGGCCTGCTCAAGACCCTCGAAGAGCGCCCCCAAGCTTGATAGACCAGACCAGGGCGGTGGTTCCGCCGCCCCGATAAACGCGTTACGCACAGTCCGCTTCCACGAACAATCAGTAACAATCCCGAACAATGGCAGACATCAAATCCCTGGGCGACCAGCTTGTCAATCTCACCGTGAAAGAGGTGAATGAACTGGCCCAGTACCTGAAGGACGAATACAAGATCGAGCCCGCCGCCGCAGCAGTGGCCGTAGCCGCCGGCCCCGTTGCCGGTGGTGGCGAAGTGGCCGAGGCCAAGACCAGCTTCGACGTGATCCTGAAGAGCGGCGGAGCCAACAAGCTCGCCGTGGTGAAGCTCGTGAAGGAGCTCACCGGCCTGGGCCTGAAGGAGGCCAAGGACCTCGTTGACGGTGCTCCGAAGCCGCTGAAGGAAGGTGTGTCCAAGGAGGACGCAGAGAGCCTGAAGCAGCAACTGACGGAAGCCGGCGCCGAAGTTGAGGTCAAGTAAGACCTTTTCAGCGACTGCATCACAGCAGCACGGGAAGGCCCCCCAGCGGGCCTTCCCGTCCCTGCTGTGATCATGTCATTGTAGATGGGCGGTCGTTCCGCCCCCCGGAGCGCCCTGATCCAGTGCCCCGGCGTCCCTCGACAAGGAGGATCACGGACGGTCGTCCTACGTTCCACACATCCGCACCCATGGCCCAGGCGAAGACCAGCTCCAAGCGTAGCAAACGCATCAATTTCGGCTCCAGCGCCCTATCGTTCGATTACCCGGATTTCCTCGACATCCAGCTCCAGAGCTTCGAGGAGTTCTTCCAGATCGACACCCTCCCCGAACACCGTGAACAGGAAGGCCTCTTCAAGGTGTTCTCGGAGAACTTCCCGATCACCGACACGCGCAACCAGTTCGTGCTCGAGTTCCTGGACTACTTCATCGACCCGCCGCGGTACAGCATCGATGAATGCATCGAACGGGGCCTGACCTACAGCGTGCCCCTCAAGGCCAAGCTGAAGCTCTATTGCACCGACCCCGAGCACGAGGACTTCGAGACCATCGTGCAGGACGTCTACCTGGGACAGATCCCGTACATGACCCCGCGCGGCAGCTTCGTGGTG
This sequence comes from uncultured Chryseobacterium sp., assembly GCA_964621425.1. Lineage (GTDB taxonomy): Bacteria > Bacteroidota > Bacteroidia > Flavobacteriales_F > PHOS-HE28 > PHOS-HE28. Next base: position 1,888 of record CAZUNW010000352.1, read on the forward strand.
AACGGA
>CAZUNW010000353.1:0-1858 GCA_964621425.1 uncultured Chryseobacterium sp.
GGCCCGTATTTCACGTGTGGGCTCAACCCCATCGCCATCGGCTCGCCCAACACCAGCAACGGAACAGGATTCTGGTCCACCAACGGCGACGGCTCCTTCGCCGATAGCACCAGCGAGCAGACCTCCTACATCCCCGTCCCATCCGACATCGGAACCACCATCACCCTCACCTGGACCACGGCGGACCCCGATGGCAATGGTCCCTGCCAGCCCGTCTCTGCCAATGCAACGCTCACGGTGAACGCCCCTGCCACGGCCACCATCTCCGGGACCTTCACCGCCTGCAGCAATGCACCAGTGAACATCAGCGCCAACGGCAGCGGGCAGTGGACCACCACCGGCGGCGGCACCTTCGGCGACAGCACAGCCGCGAGCACCACATACCTGCCTGCAGCCGCGGATACCACCGCCCCCATCACCATCACATGGACCACCAGTGATCCGGATGGTGCTGGTCCTTGCGCCGCCGCATCGGCCACTACCACTATCACGGTATTTTCCTTGCCCACCGTTGATGCAGGGCCGGACGTGACCATCTGCGCTGGGACGCCCGGACAGCTCAACGCCTCGGTCAGCGGCGGCACACCGGGCTACACCTATGCCTGGACACCCGCCACCGGCTTATCCTCGAGCAGTGTGAACAACCCCACGGCCGGGCCCGCGACCAGCACGACGTATACCATCACCGTGACCGATGGCAATGCCTGCACGGATACGGATGATGTGCAGGTGGTCGTGAGCCCTGTTGCCACAGCCACCATCACCGGCACCTACACCACCTGCAGCAATGCACCGGTCGCGATCACGGCGAATGCGAACGGTCCGGGCCAGTGGAGCACCACAGGGGCGGGGACCTTTGCCGCCCCGAACAACACCAGCACCAACTACATACCGGGCGCCACCGATGTCAATGGCCCGGTGACCATCACCTGGACCACCAGCGATCCGGACAGCACTGGGCCCTGCCCTTCCGCGACCGCAAGCACCACGGTGACCGTGCAACCCACACCCACCGTGGATGCCGGACCGGACGTGACCATTTGCGCCGGCACACCCGCGCAGCTCACCGCCAACGCTACAGGGGGTACTCCTGGCTACACCTTCTCGTGGTCACCGTCGAGCGGATTGTCCAGCCCCACCGGAAGCAGCACGAACGCCAACCCGGCGATCACCACCGCCTACACGATAACGGTGAACGATCTCAATGGTTGTTCGACCAGCGACACTGTCCAGGTCGCAGTAAACCAGGCGCCGGTGGCCGAAGCCGGCGGCCCGTATTTCACGTGTGGGCTCAACCCCATCGCCATCGGCTCGCCCAACACCAGCAACGGAACAGGCTTCTGGTCCACCAACGGCGACGGCGCCTTCGCCGATAGCACCAGCGAGCAGACCTCCTACATCCCCGTCACATCCGACATCGGAACCACCATCACCCTCACCTGGACCACCATCGACCCAGATGGTGCAGGGCCCTGCAACGGCGCCACCGATAGTGCCACGCTGGAGATCAACACCCCGGCCACCGCCGTGGCCGGCGGACCCTACAGCGTCTGCAGCAACAGCACCGTCGATATCTCAGTGAACACAACGCCCGGCGGCGGTGCCTGGTCCAACTTCCTGCCCGGCCAGCTCGCCGACGCCAACGCGACCACCACCACCTTCACGCCTGCCCCAGCACAGGCCGGTACCACCGTGTCCATCATCTGGACCTCCGTGGATCCCGATGGACCCAATGAACCGTGCCCGGCCGTGACCGACACCGCCTTCGTGAGCGTCCTCGAAGCCGCCACCGCCGAAGCAGGTGGCCCGTATTTCACGTGTGGGCTCAACCCCATCGCCATCGGCTCGCCCAACACCA
>CAZUNW010000354.1:0-1846 GCA_964621425.1 uncultured Chryseobacterium sp.
TGGGGTCGCGCGGGATACGTTCCAGGGCCAGGCGCACTTGCAGGTTGTGTCGGTTGCTCTGGTCCTATAGGGGATCGCGCCCGGCCAGACCGGCCATGTTGAGGTAATAGGCGAGCTGCTTCTGCTGCAGGCTAAGCTGCTCCCAGCCGGGCACCTGGTACCGCAGGATGCGCACATCGGCGAACTGGTCGGTCTGCCAGAGGAAGCTGTCCGGCGCGGCGGCCGGGGTCTCCGCGGTGGCCGTGCCCTGCTGCTGGCACGAAAGGGCGATCGGGAGGAGGAACAGGAGGGCGTACAGGTGCTTCATGGGGTGGTACGTTTCAGCTGATCGTCATGTTGGCTCGGGCCTGCTCCACCCGCTTCTTGAGGCGGTGGTAGGCCGCGAGCTGCTTGTTGTAGCGCTTGAGGTCCGCGTGGCTCAGGGTGTTGACATGGAGCAGGTCCATCTTGTCGGCCAGGTCATGCAGCTTCACCCGGATGGCGAGCGGGTCCTGCATCACACGCTCGATATAGGCCTCGTAGTCCTCGTCTGCCCGCCGGCTGATGTGGACCAGCGCCTTGAGTATCCGCTCCGGGAAGCCTTTTTCCTGCAGTTCCGGCAGGGTCAGGGTGCTGCGCTCCAGCACATCATGCAGGGCGCCCAGCACCTGTTCCTCCAGGTCATGACCACGCATCATCACCCGCATCACGTGCAGGATGTAAGGCTTCTCGAAACGGTCCACCTGGCCCTTGTGGACCTTGGCCGCCAGCCGTATCGCTCGTTCCAGCAGGTGCTCCTGCATCGCGTCATTGTTCAAGGGTGATGCGCAGGTCGAGTGCGGCGGGGTCCCGCATGATCACGCTCCAGTCCATGTCGAGCAGCAGCTTGCGCGGGTCGGGGCTCTCCTGAACCACGCCCCCGGCCACCTGACGGTCGCGGATGGACTTCGGGAAGGCGAAGCTGTACTTGTAATGCATCCGCTGCAGGAGCGCGGTGGGGTCGGTGGAGTCGCCGGGGGCGGAATCAACGCCCATGTCACCGCCCACCTCCAGCGCGTGGCGGTTGTTCGTACGTACCAAGGTGCCGCCCTCCCACCGGAAGAAGGTGTGGGGCGCGCCGGTGCTGTCCGGCATGATCACGTTAAGGGCGCCATTCAGCGCGTTCAGGTCCTTGAACCGGAAGGAGAGCCGCTGCACATACTCTTGCTTGTCGCGCACCTTTACCTTGCTGATGCCGGTCAGCGTGCGCAGCCGGGCGGCCATGTCCTTCATATCCGTGCGGCCGGTTTCCCTCTCCCTGACCCTTCCTCGCGCGCCCTTCTCCTCCAGGGCCTCCAGCCCGTCGAGCATACCGCCCAGTTCGCTGATGTCCACCACGTACTCCATGGATCCCCCTCCCTCCTTGTTAAAGGTGTAGTTCTCCTCGATGGTGAGGCAGCCACTGAACAGCAGGATGCCGGCCACCGGGGCCAACAGGCTTCGCAGCGGAGTGCGCATGGCGCAAGGTAGCACGGCGCCCCGATGCGGCACCGGAGGCCGCCTTAGAACGCGAGCCTGCCCTGCTGCTCCATGGCCAGCCGCAGCTGGCCCACCTCCTTGCGCAGCTCCACCACGCTCCGGGCCAGGTCATCGCGGCTCATGTTGGGCTCAGGCAGTTCGCTGCTGATGAAGTGGACGAACTTCCAGACCTCCAGCACGCCGCTGACGGGAACCTCATAGGGAGCATAGAGCGGGTTCGTGCTGCACAGCAGCAGGGTGCCCTTCTCCTTCAACTGGTTGTACACCACCTTGAAGACGATGCCATCATCCTTCGTGACCACGATGTACGGCTGCCCGTCACGGATGGTCTGCCAGTTCTGCACGTATT
>CAZUNW010000355.1:0-1846 GCA_964621425.1 uncultured Chryseobacterium sp.
TTTTCTCCGGCGGCGCGATGCCGTAATCCAGCAGCTTGCGCTTGGCCGGCTCGGTGATCCAGTCGGTGGTCCAGGCAGGGGAGAGGCTCTGTTTGACTTCCACGGCCGGCACGCCCGCCTCCAGCAGTTCCTTCTTGATGTCGGCCGCCATCACATCCATGGCCGGGCATCCGGTGTAGGTGGGGGTGATGGTGATGGTGGCCCTGCCATCGGCCTCAACCTGGACATGCCGCACCACCCCGAGTTCCAGGACGCTGATCACCGGGATCTCCGGGTCCTTGACGCGGTCAAGGAGTGCGAGGATGTCGTCCTTGCTGATCACGGGTGTGCGTCAGTGGTTCTCACGGGTCGGGGTGGACCGCAAGGTTGCGCGCGGTCAGGTGGAGGTGGCGGCGCTCACCACTCCGCTCCGGGGTAGGCCCGCTGCAGGTATTGCATCTCGGCCAGGATGAAGCCAAGGTGTTCGCTGTGGTGACCCAGGCGCCCTCCCGTGGCCATGAAGGCGTCCGCCGGCCGCTTCAGCGTGGCATCGGCCAGCACCTTGTCCACCGTGGTATCGAAGGCGGCTTTGATCTTCGTGAGGTCGGGCGCGATGCCGGCCTTCAGCAGTTCCTGGTGCACCGCGTCCATCACGAACAGGTCACCGGAGTATGTCCACAGGTTGTCCAGGGCCTCCTGGGCGCGGCGGTGGCTCTCCTCCGTTCCATCGCCGAAACGCACCATCCAATCGCTGCTGTGTTTCAGGTGGTATTGAGCCTCCTTTACAGACTTTCCGGCAATGGCGGCCAGCTGGGGGTCGGTGCTCCTCGTCAATGCTTCCGTGAGCGGGAGGTGGTATGCGTCGAACAGGAAGCTGCGCGCGATGGTGTGCGCATAGTCGCCGTTGGGCTGCTCCACCAGCTCGGTGTTCACGAATTGGCGCTCGTTGCGATGGTAGGCAAGTGCGTCCTCGTCGCGCCCCGATCCCTCCACCTGGCCTGCGTAGGTGTAAAGGTTGCGGGCCTCGCCGATATGGTCCAGCGCGCGGTTGGTGAGCGCGATGTCCTCCTCGAGAACCGGGCCGTGGCCGCACCATTCGCTCAGGCGGTGGCTCAGGATGAGCAGGTCGTCCGCCAGGCGGAGGGTGTACTGGAATAACGCGTGGCTCATGGTGAATGAGAGTGGGCGAACGGTGAATGGGAATGCGCGCGGGCGCTCTTCACCAACTCCCATTCGCCATTCACTAAATGTACTTGGCCCCTTCGGGCATGGTGTAGAAGGTCGGGTGCCGGTAGGTCTTGTCGTCTGCCGGGTCGAAAAGCATGGCCGCGTCGTCGGGCTGGCTGGCGCTGATGGCCTCGGCGGGTACCACCCAGATGCTCTGGCCTTCCTGCCGGCGGGTGTAGACGTCGCGGGCGTTCTCAATGGCCATTTGCGCATCGGCGGCGTGCAGGCTGCCCACGTGCTTGTGCTCCAGGCCGCGCTTGCTCTGGATGAAGATCTCCCAGAGGGGCCAGTTGTTCGGGTTGTCGCTCATTGTCCGTTGGAAGGGATGGCGCGTGGTGCGTGCTGGGGCGGTCTCATGCCGCATGTTTCCTCTTTGCCTTCTTGGCGGCATGGGCCACGGCGGCCTCGCGCACCCAGGCTCCCTGGGTGTGGGCCCTGTTGCGGGCGGCCAGGCGCTCCTTGTTGCAGGGGCCATTGCCCGCCACCACATTGTTGAACTCGGTCCAGTCGATCGTACCCCAGTCATAATGCTTGGTCTCCTCGTTCCACTTGAGGTCCGGATCGGGGATGCTGAGGCCGATCACCTCGGCCTGCTGCACGGTGCGGTCGATGAAGATCTGACGGAGCTCGTCATTGCTCT
>CAZUNW010000356.1:0-1840 GCA_964621425.1 uncultured Chryseobacterium sp.
CGACGCCAACGCCTACGCCTTTCCCGGCCAAGCCGGCACCCATGTCAGTCGCGTTGCCTCGCCGCATCCTGCTGGGGGTCACCGGAGGCATTGCCGCCTACAAGGCCGCATCCCTGGTGCGCGCGCTGGTGAAGGCCGGTGCCCAGGTGCAGGTGGTGATGACGCCTGCGGCGCATGATTTCGTAACACCCCTCACGCTCAGCACCCTCAGCGGAAAGCCGGTGCTTACGGACCTGTTCGTGCGCGACGGCAGCGGCCACTGGAACGACCACGTGCACCTGGCCCGCTGGGCGGATGCCCTGCTGGTGGCCCCGGCGAGCGCCAACACCCTGGCCAAGATGGCCCACGGGCAATGCGACAACCTACTGCTGGCCTGCTTCCTTAGCGCCACCTGTCCAGTCATCGTGGCGCCGGCCATGGACCTGGAGATGTGGAGGGATCCCTCCACGAAGCACAATCTGGAGGTGCTCAAGGTGCGCGGGGTGCGCACCATCGGCCCCGAGCATGGCGAACTGGCGAGCGGTCTGGTGGGAGAGGGGAGAATGACCGGACCGGAGGAACTGGTGATCGCCCTGCACGGGATGCTGCTCGGGTCATCCCCCTGGGTGGGCCGACGGGTGCTGGTCACCGCAGGGCCGACACGGGAGCCCATCGATCCGGTGCGCCACATCGGAAACCGCAGCAGCGGCCGCATGGGGTTTGCCATCGCCGAGGAGGCCGCCCGGCGCGGTGCACATGTGGATCTGGTCACCGGCCCCGTGGAACTGGCCACGGAGGTTCCGGGCATCCGCCGAACCGACGTGGGCACCGCCGCAGAGATGGCCGCCGCCTGCAAGGCCATCGCACCGCATGCGGACCTGGTGGTGATGAGCGCCGCGGTCGCTGATTTCCGCGCCGCCGATCCCCATGCGGCCAAACTGAAGAAGGACACGCCACTGGCTTCCATCCCGCTGGAGCCCACCGAGGACATCCTGGCCTGGATCGGCGCAAACCGCAGGCCCGGCCAGTGCATCGTGGGCTTCGCCCTGGAGACCGGTGACGGCGTGGCCCACGCCCGCGGAAAACTCCAGCGCAAGGGCCTTGACCTGGTGGTGATGAACACCCTGGAGGATGCGGGGGCCGGCTTCGGCCACCCCACCAACCGCGTTACCTTCATCGCCCCGGACCTGCCCCCCGAGGCCCTGCCGTTGATGAGCAAGGCGGACGTGGCGCGGGCCCTGCTGGACCGGATCGAAGCCCTCAAGTGATCATGCGAAGGACCGCCTGCCTCCTGTTCCTGCTTCTGCCCCTGCTGAGCCCCGCACAGGAATTCAACTGCACGGTGAGCGTCATCGCACCGCAGATCCAGAGCACCCCGAAGCGCATCTGGCAGAGCATGGAAACGGCCATGCGCGAACTCATGAACACGCGACGCTGGACCAACCGCAATTTCGCCCAGCAACGAGCAGGAGGGCCTGGACCGCTTCAAGGGCACCCTGCAGGTGATCTACGCGCGTCCGGTCTACGGCACCGACTACAACAGCCCGGCGATCGATCTGCTGGACAATGATGTCGCCTTCACCTTCCTCGAGAACACGCAGATCGAGTTCAGCCCGGACCGCTTCACCAACAACATGGCCAGCATCCTGGGATTCTACGCTTATTTCATCCTGGGCCTGGACGCGGACACCTTCAGTCCGATGGGCGGCAGCGAGTACTACAACGTGGCACAGGTGATCGTCAACAATGCGCAGAACGCATCCGAACCCGGTTGGAAAGCCTTCGAGGGGAACAGGAACAGGTACTGGCTGCTGGACAACCAGCAGCAGCAAGTCGACGGTCTTAAGAATCAGATCGAGGG
>CAZUNW010000357.1:0-1832 GCA_964621425.1 uncultured Chryseobacterium sp.
CACCCCCATGCAACGCCTGATCCGATCCTTCAACACGCTGACCGACGCGCTCAAGGAAACCCTCCAGGAACAGTATCCGGACGGGATCGACACCACGCACATCAAGTCCATCCCCACAGCGAAAGGGGACATCCTGCGCGTGATCGAACTACGCACTCCTGATGCGCTCTACCTCATCAAGATCAACCCCGAAAGCCGGGCCGAGATAGACGAATTCCTCGACCAGGAGGAGAACACCGCTTCCAGCGATGAAATGGAGGGCGGTGACGAGCTTGGCGGCAGTGATGATGCCGCGCAGGAGGGCGACACCGATGAGGATGGAGGGGACGATGGTGATGATGAAGGTGATGACGAAGATGCGGGAGATGATGATGGCGGAGATGACGATGAGGACTGAACCAACCGCATCCGTTCGATAACTCCTGAGGGCCCCGGATACACGTTCCGGGGCCTTCGCTATTTTGGGTGGCATACATCAATGCCGCCATGACAGGCACCTTTCACCTCGCTTTCGCCACCACGGACCTGAAACGGATCAAGGCCTTCTACGGAAAATTCCTTGGCTGCAAGGAAGGCCGGAGCGCAGATACGTGGGTGGACTATGACTTCTTCGGCCACCAGCTTACCATCCAGGAGGTCCCCAAGTTGATCAGGACCGCCCGCATCTACAACCCCAAGAGCAATGTCCCAAGCGACCATTGGGGCATCGTACTGGGCATGGCCGATTGGAAGAAATTGCGGGACAAGCTGGCCAAGGTGGGCCACCCCTTTTACATTGAACCGCGCACGGTGATGAAAGGGGAGGTAGGCGAACAAGTGAGCCTCTTTATCGAGGACCCCGACGGCCATGCCATCGAGTTCAAGGCCTTCCCCGATCCCGGCAACCTGTTCAGGAAGGGTTGATCGGTGGGGCAGCGTTACCCCGGGCAGGCATCGGCATTCAATGTAGAAAACAGCGCACCATGAAGACCCGCACCGCCATCATACTGCTCCTGTCCGGATACACCCTGATCACCACCGGAGGACTGTTCAAGATCATGCACTGGCCGGGAGCGAACATGCAACTCCTGGTCGGGGCGTGCATCCAGGTCATCGCACTGATAACGCTGGTCCTGCAGGTGGCCCGGCACAGCTCACTGCGTGACCTGCTGGAGCGCTGATGCGGCGGCCTTCAGTAGTTGCGTATGGCCACAAGTCCCTCCTGTCCGTCATACAGTGCACCACTGCGCAGGTCGCCACCGGCATGTCCGAGGCGGCCCATGAGCGTGTTGTTGGGGCTCCTGAACTCCCACGTCCCCATCCGCTCACCCAAGTGGAACCGGGCCTGGGCCAACAGCACCCCCGTATCGCTGTATTGCCTCCATACACCATCGCGGCGTCCATCGGCAAATCCGCCCTGCTCGTGTACCCGGCCGTTCTCGTGATACGTGATGAAATGAACATGCCCGCCCACCGCATAGCGCGTGGAGCGCAGCGTTCCGTCCGGCCAATGGTCCTGACCAAGCAACGTCTGTGCCGATGCCCACGTGCAGGAGGCTGATGCAAGAAGAAGAAGGGTGAAGCGTATGAGCATGCTGGACCGTGCCTTGCTGATACGCTCAAAATTAGCATATTTTTCATATTATCTTAACATGGATCTAACATTGATCCATGCACCGGGCGATGTGGATCACATGCACGGTCCGGGGGCATTCCCGCAACCGCTCCTCGGAGCCTGTTCAGGACCTCCCCTCTGGTGGCGGACGGTCGGGACCTGCTGAACGGGCGACCTGCCTGGGCCCGCAGGGGCGCAGACGCAGTGTATCGACCAGGCGGGTGACGTGCGGGTTCCG
>CAZUNW010000358.1:0-277 GCA_964621425.1 uncultured Chryseobacterium sp.
ATGCCATTTTCATCCTGGCCACCACCGAGAAGCACAAGATCCTACCCACCATCCTCAGCCGTTGCCAGGTCTTCGATTTCCGCCGCATCACGGTGACGGACATTGTGCGCCACCTGGCCGGGATCGCGACGCGTGAGGGCATTGAGGCGGACCCGCAGGCCCTGCACGTGATCGCGCAGAAGGCGGACGGCGGCCTGCGCGACGCGCTGAGCATTTTCGACCAGCTGGTGAGCTTCGCCGGACGGCGTCTCACCTACCAGGACGTGGTGACGAACCT
>CAZUNW010000358.1:287-1828 GCA_964621425.1 uncultured Chryseobacterium sp.
GACCACGAGCACTACTTCCGCGTCACTGATGCGCTGGGGGCCGGCGACGTTCCCGGTGTGCTGCTGGAGTTCGACACCATTCTGCGCAACGGCTTCGACGGCCACCTGTTCGTATCCGGGCTCGGGCGCCACCTGCGCGACCTGCTGGTCTGCCAGGACCCGCGTTCGGCGGGGCTGCTGGAGGTGAGCGATGAACTGGCGGCGCGCTACGTGGACCAGGCCGCCCGGGTGGATCGCCGCCTGCTGCTGTCCGGCCTGGAGCAGGTGGGACAGTGCGACCTCCATTACAAGGCCAGCAAGGACCCCCGGCTGCTGGTGGAGCTGCTGCTCATCCAGCTCTGCCGGAAGGCAGGTGCCGGTGAGGGACAGACGACCGTGCCCGCAGGCGCGGAAAAAAAAAAGCCTGAGCCCGGCGAACTGAGCCCGGAGGCGCCGGCGAGCCCTCCACAAGCACCGCCGCAGCCCTCTCCCGAGGCTGGCGCTCCGGCTGCATCGGCAGCTCCTGCCGCGCCGCCCCGCCGCGTGGCCCGGGTGTCCCTGAAGGAAATGGCCGCACCCGCAAGGGATGCGGGCGCACCGGGTGTCCCCCATGTGCCGGGCCAGGCGCCCGTAGCCAAGGGACCGCCCAAGCAGGTGGCCCAGGCCCTGCTGCTGAAGACCTGGCAGGACTTCGCGATGGCCCGCAAGCGCGAAGGGCGCAACAGCCTGCATGCCACACTGATGGCGCACGAACCGCTCTCCGCCGGGCCCGACCTCGTGACATTCGTGATCCTCAATGAAGTGCAGGAACGCTATTTCCGGGAGGTTGGCCAGGAGCTGATGGCCCACCTGCGCGCCGAACTGGATGCTCCCGGCCTGGAGCTGCGGGTGGTGAAGGAGGAGGTGACCGACCTGCGGCCACGCTACACGCCCATGGACCGTTTCCGCATCCTCGCGGAGAAGAACCCCGCCCTGCTGAAGCTCAAGGACGAGCTGGACCTGGACCTGGGCTGAACCCCGTCCGTCAGATCGCATGGTGCCCCGATCGCCGCGCGGGGTAATTTCGCCGGCCGAAGCGTGCACCGTTGGACGTGCACCAAAAGAAAACCCCTCGAAACATGGCCAGGATCAAGGTAACGAACCCCGTGGTGGAGCTGGATGGCGATGAGATGACGCGCATCATCTGGAAGTGGATCAAGGACCAGCTCATCCTGCCCTATGTGGACGTTCCCCTTGAATACTATGACCTGGGCATTGAGCACCGCGACGCCACCGACGACAAAGTGACCGTGGAAAGCGCCAGGGCCATCCTGAAGCACAGCGTGGGTATCAAATGCGCCACCATCACACCGGACGAGGCACGGGTGAAGGAGTTCGGCCTGAAGCAGATGTGGAAGAGCCCCAATGGCACCATCCGGAACATCCTAAACGGAACGGTCTTCCGCGAGCCGATCGTGATCAGCAACATCCCCCGCCTGGTACCGGGATGGACGCAGCCCATCATCATCGGCCGTCACGCCTTCGGCGACCAGTACCGGGCCAGCGATGCGGTCATCAAGGGC
>CAZUNW010000359.1:0-1536 GCA_964621425.1 uncultured Chryseobacterium sp.
CCAGCTACACGGGCCAGATCATGGTCATGGCCTCCCCCCACATCGGCAACTACGGGGTGAAGCGCGGCGAGGAGGAGAGCGCGCGTGTGACGATCGCGGGCCTCGTGGTGAAGAAGTTCAGCGAGGTATGGAGCCGGCCCGGTGGCTCCGGTGCGCTTGAGGACCACCTGAAGAATGCCGGCGTGGTGGGCATCAGCGACGTGGACACGCGACGGCTGGTGCGCCATATCCGCGACCATGGTGCGCAGAACGCGCTCATCAGCAGCACCGAACTGGACCCGGCGGCGTTGCGCGAGCGGCTGGCCGGCGTGCCCTCCATGGCCGGGCTGGAGTTGAGCAGCCGTGTGACCACCGCCGCCGCGTTCGAGGTGGGCGAGGCCGGTGCCGCGCACCGTGTGGCCCTGGTCGACTTCGGCGTGAAGACGAACATCCTGCGCTGCCTCACCGAGCGCAACTGCCTCGTGCGCGTATTCCCCATGGGTACCGGCATGGAGGAGATGCTGGCCTGGCGGCCGGACGGCTTCCTGCTCAGCAACGGACCGGGCGACCCGGGAGCGATGCCCGCCAGTGTGGAGCTGGTGCGTGCCATCTGCGCCACCGGCCTGCCCGTGTTCGGCATCTGCCTGGGCCACCAGCTGCTGGCCGAGAGCCTGGGCATCGGCACGGAGAAGATGCACCACGGCCACCGCGGCATCAACCACCCGGTGAAGAACCTGGTGACGGGGCGGGATGAGATCACCAGCCAGAACCACGGCTTCGTGGCCCGCAAGGCCGCCGCCGAGGCCCATCCGGAGGTCTCCATCACCCACGTTCACCTGAACGACGGCAGCGTGGCGGGCATGTGCCTCAAGGGCCGGCCCGTGTTCAGCGTGCAGCACCACCCGGAGGCCGGACCTGGCCCCAACGATGCGCGCTACCTCTTCGACGACTTCGTGGACGCCATGGCCAAGGGCACACCGGCCCCCAAGGCGGCACGTGCCCACGCCACCAGCAACTGAACGATGAGCCTGATCGCCAAGATCCAAGCGCGCGAGATCCTGGATTCCCGCGGCAACCCCACCATCGAGGTGGACGTGTTCACCGACGAGGGCCACATGGGCCGCGCCGCCGTGCCCAGCGGCGCCAGCACCGGCGCCCACGAGGCGATGGAGCTGCGCGATGGCGACAAAAAGCGCTACCTGGGCAAGGGTGTGACGAAGGCCGTGGAGCACGTCAACACCACGCTCAACAATGAACTGCACGGAGCGCCGGTGGACCAGCAGGCGCTGATCGACAAGGCCATGTGCAGCCTGGACGGAACGCCCAACAAGAGCAACCTGGGCGCCAATGCCATCCTTGGCGTGAGCCTCGCGGTGGCCAAGGCTGCCGCCAGCCAGGCCGGGCTGCCCCTCTACCGCTATGTTGGCGGGGCCAATGCCAGCACCCTGCCGGTGCCACTGATGAACATCCTGAACGGCGGCGCGCATGCCGACAACAAGGTGGACGTGCAGGAGTTCATGATCATGCCGGTCGGGGCCTCCAGCTTCGGGCACGGCC
>CAZUNW010000359.1:1546-1818 GCA_964621425.1 uncultured Chryseobacterium sp.
GAGGTCTTCCACCACTTGAAAGCCGTGCTGAAGGGGCGCAGCCTCGGCACCAACGTGGGCGACGAAGGCGGCTTCGCGCCCGACCTGCCCAGCAACGAGGAGGCCCTCAAGGTGGTGATGGAGGCGATCGAAAAAGCCGGTTACAAGCCCGGCAAGGACATCGTGCTCGCCCTGGACTGCGCGAGCACGGAGTTCTACGACGCGAAGAAGAAGCGCTACGTGCTGGAGAGCACAGGCGACAGCCTGACAAGCGATGAGATGGTGGCCATGTG
>CAZUNW010000360.1:0-830 GCA_964621425.1 uncultured Chryseobacterium sp.
CGCCTCATCGAGAACCAGGACTACACCGTGGACTACAACCTGGGCCGCGTGCAGATCCTCAACCAGGGCATCCTGGAGAGCGGCACACCCATCAACATCAGCCTGGAAAGCAATTCGCTCTTCAGCATCCAGACCAAGACGCTGGCCGGTGCGCGGTTCGACTTCAAGGTGAACAACGACCTGACCCTGGGCGGCACCGTGATGAACCTCTACGAGCGTCCGCTCACGCAGAAGGTGAACGTGGGCGACGAGCCCATCAGCAACACCATCGTGGGCCTTGACGCGAACTGGCGCACGGAGAGCAACCTCATCACCAGCCTGGTGGACAAGCTCCCCTTCTTCGCCACCAAGGAGGTGAGCACGGTGAACGCCAGTGCCGAGGCGGCCTACCTGATCCCCGGCCACAGCAGGGCCATCGGCAACGCAGGTACCAGCTACATCGACGATTTCGAGGGCAGCGTGAGCACGATCGACCTGCGACAGCAGAGCCTCTGGTTCCATGCGGCCACCCCGCAGGGCCTGCCCGACCTCTTCCCCGAGGGCGACCTGATCAACGACCTGCGTGCCGGCTTCCGGCGCGCCAAGCTCGCGTGGTACGTCATCGACCCGCTCTTCTTCCGCAACAACAACCTCACCCCGCCCAACATCACCGGGCAGATGCAGTCCGACCACCGCCAGCGAGAGGTGCTGGAGCTGGAGGTGTTCCCCAATCGCCAGCTACAGGCGGGCGCCCCGGCCAACATCCCCGTGCTGGACCTGGCCTACTACCCGCGCGAACGCGGCCCCTACAACTACACGGTGGACGGGCTGGACCAGGACGGCTTCCTGCT
>CAZUNW010000360.1:840-1805 GCA_964621425.1 uncultured Chryseobacterium sp.
CTCGCCCCCACCGAGAGCTGGGCGGGCATCACCCGGCGCATCACCACCACGGACTTCGAGGCCAGCAACATCGAGACCATCCAGTTCTGGATGATGGACCCCTTCAGCGAGTCAAGCGGCGCAGGCAGCAACGAGGACAGCCAGAACAGCACCGGAGGGGACCTCTACATCGACCTCGGCAACATCAGCGAGGACGTGCTGCGCGACAGCCGCAAGAGCTTCGAGAACGGTCTTCCGCCGGACGGCACCGACCTGAGCTACACCACGGGCGAGACCAACTGGGGCGTTGTGGCCACCACCCAGAGCGTGGTGAACGCCTTCGCCATCACCGAGTCCAACAGCAACCGGTACCAGGATGTGGGCCTGGACGGTGTGGGCGACCAGCAGACCGACGTGGAGGGCCGCACCGAGCAGAACTTCTACCAGGACTATGTGCAGCAGGCACAGGCGGTGGTGACCGACCCGGGTGCACTGGCGCGCATCAACTCGGACCCCTCGGCGGACAACTACCGCTTCTTCCGCGGGTCCGATTATGACGGCAACCCGCTTGCCGACATGCTGTTCCGCTACAAGGAGTTCAACGGCCCCGATGGCAACAGCATCACCGACGTGGACAGCCCGGAGGACTATCCCACGCAGCAGACCACCCTGCCCACCACGGAGGACATCAACCAGGACCAGAACCTGGCCGAGAACGAGAGCTACTTCCAGTACCGCGTGAACCTGCGGCCGAACGAGCTGCAGGTGGGCAGCGGGTACGTCACCGACCGGGTGCTGGGCACCCACCCGGTGAGCGGGAAGCAGGTGTACTGGTACCAGTTCAAGGTGCCCATCCGGCAACCGGACCGCGTGGTCAACGGCATCCAGGATTTCCGCAGCATCCGTTTCATGCGCATGGTGATGCACGGCTGGCCGCAGGAGGCCGTGCTGCGCTTCGCGCGGATGGAGTTCATCCGCGGCGAGTG
>CAZUNW010000361.1:0-1767 GCA_964621425.1 uncultured Chryseobacterium sp.
ACACCGCCAGCTATCCCTTCCTGCGCATCGCCACCCCCTTTTGGAAAGTCCGCTATGTGAACCTCTACGCCCTGATGGACGACATCCGCGGGGCGGATGGTGTGCCCGGCCGCTACCAGCGCAAGGCCACCAGTATGCACTACCTCAGCTACAATGTGACCCCGCGGATCAACTTCGGGCTGTTCGAGGCGGTGATCTGGCAGGATAATGATCCGGCCTATCCCCGGGGGTTCGACTTCAATTACTGGAACCCGGTGATCTTCTTCCGCCCCGTGGAGTTCGGGCTGGGCTCCCCGGACAACGCGATCCTGGGCTTCGCCCTGAACATCAAGGCAGGTCGCCAGAGCCTGTTCTACGGGCAGCTCGTCCTGGACGAGTTCCTGCTGGGGGAGGTGCGCGGGGGTGAGGGTTGGTTCGCCAACAAGCAGGGGTTCCAGCTGGGCTGGGTGGGCTATGACGTGCTCCAGGTGAAGGGGCTCGACATCCGGCTGGAGTACAACTACGTGCGGCCCTTCATGTACACCCACAGCGATACCCGGCAGAACCACGCGCACCATGGACAGCCGCTGGCCCACCCCTACGGAAGCAACTTCCACGAAACGCTGGCCATCCTGGATTGGCGCCACGGCCGTTGGAGCCTGAGGGAGCACCTCGGCTTCACGGTCATGGGTATGGACACCGGCCAGTATTCGTGGGGCAGCGACATCTTCCGGCCGGAAAGCGACCGCCCGGTGCGCGATGCCGAGGGCCGGCTGCAGAACTACGGGTTCTACCTGGCCGCACCCGTGCAGGCCGGCTTGTTCCATACCGAACTGCGCGGCGCCTATGTCCTGAGCGCGCGCGCCGGCCTACAGTTGGAGGCGGCCTACCAGTTCCGGTCCCTCGTACCTGGCATTGGCCCCAACCAGGTGCAGCACTGGGTGCGCGTGGGCCTGGCCGCCACCTTCCGCGACCGGTACACCGACCAGCAGTTGCGCATGGTGCGCCGGTGAGCAGGGGAGGCCCCGATGGGCTACCTTCGCGCCGCCTTGGAACGCTCCCTGCCCGTGCAGCGCAATACAGCTACCGCCGCCACCGTGACACCGGGCCTTCTCCGCGATGCCGCCGCGCTCTTCAAGCTGCGGCTGGCCAGTCTGGTCGTGGTCTCCGCGGCACTTGGCTTCTGGATGGGCTGCCCCAATGGGGCGCTCGACCTCGGCGGGCTGCTGCTCCTGGTGGTGGCCGGCACCCTGGTCACCGGTTCCAGCAACGCATTCAACCAGGTATGGGAGATGAACACGGATGCGTTGATGCAGCGCACCGCGGACCGTCCCCTGGTCCGGGGCAGCATGGGCGTCACAACCGCGCTGGCCCTAGCCACCGTCGCGGGCATCGCGGGCCTGGCCATCCTGTGGGCGGCCTTCGGCGTCCTTACCGCCATCCTGGGCCTGCTCAGCCTGTTCATGTACGTGGCCCTCTACACCCCACTCAAGCGCGTCAGCCCCTGGGCGGTGCTGGTCGGGGCCTTTCCCGGGGCCTTCCCACCCATGCTGGGCCATGTCGCCGCCACCGGCCACTTCGGCCTCGCCCCTGGCCTGCTGTTCGCCGGCCAGTTCATGTGGCAATTCCCCCATTTCTGGGCCATTGCCTGGGTGCTGCATGAGGACTACGCCCGCGCGGGTTTCAGCCTCCTGCCTTCCACCGGCGGGCGCGATCGTTCCAGCGCCTTCCTGATCTTTTTGTACACCTTGTTCGTTATCCCCATCGGCATGCTGCCCTGGGTGTTCG
>CAZUNW010000362.1:0-1754 GCA_964621425.1 uncultured Chryseobacterium sp.
CTTCTCGCATTCGATGGCGAGGTTCAGCGCGGGCTGTCCACCCATGGTGGGCAGCACGGCGTCGATCCTGTGCTTCCTGAGGATCTCCTCGATGCTCGCTGGCGTGAGGGGCTTCAGGTACACGTTGTCGGCCGTGACCGGGTCGGTCATGATGGTGGCCGGGTTGCTGTTGATCAGCGTGACCTCGATGCCTTCCTTACGCAGGGACTTGCTCGCCTGGCTGCCGGAGTAGTCGAACTCACAGGCCTGGCCGATAACGATCGGACCACTGCCGATCAACAATACGGACTTGATGCTCGTGTCCTTAGGCATGCGTTGGGAAGAGTGAGAGGGTGCGAGAGTGAGAGGGTGCGAGAGCAGGGGCACTACACCCTCGCACCCTCTCACTCTTGCACTCTTCAACAAATGAGGCCCCGGCAATGCCGAACCCGGATCCAATGATCGGGGTTGACTTGATGCTGGTGTCCTTGGGCATTTCCGGGGTGGATGCCGCCCGCCAGGGTTCCCGAACGGCCGGGACATCGGCGTGCTCGGGGCGCGAAAATACCCCCGGGGTGCGCTGCCCGGGCGCGATCGTGGAAAAGCTGGGGCGATCGTGGAGAAGTGCCGCTCCGCGGGGCTGCCGCGGCCACCTGCCCCGTTGCGCATCGTTCATGCGGAACTTTGCCGCCCGGCCCATCCGCCCCATGACCGCGTCCTTCACCCACGGCGGCCTCACCATCGCCCACCGCACCACCGGCAGCGGACCCGTGCACGTGCTGGCCTTCCACGGGTACGGTGGCTCGGTGCGCGACCTCGACACCGCAGCGGCGGCCTGGGGCGACCGGGTGACGCTGCACGCCTTCGACCTGTGGTTCCACGGGGGCAGCCGCTTTCCGCAGGGGCGTACGGTGGACGAGCCCATCACGCCCGGGGAGTGGCGCGACCTGCTGCGCGCCTACCTGGACGCGCGGGGCATAGACCGGGCCTGGTACGCCGGCTTCAGCCTGGGCGGGCGCATGGCGCTGGGGCTCCTGGAACAACTGCCCGGGCGCAGCGCCGGGCTGCTGCTGTTCGCACCGGACGGCCTGGTGCGCAACCCGTGGTACCGCGCCCTCAGCCGAACCCGCCTGGGCCGCCACCTGTACCGGCGCTTCCTGCAACGCCCCGGTGGCTGGTTCAGCGTGGTGCACGCCGCGCACCGCACCGGCCTGATCAGCGCAAGGTTCCACCGCTTCCTCACCCAGCACACGGACCAGCCGGCCAAGCGGCAGCTGGTGCACGATGTGTGGCTGAGCCTGCGGGCCATCGAGCCCGACCTGGGGCGGGTGGTGGGACACCTGCGGGCCCACGACCTGCATGCCCACCTGTACATGGGCCGCTTCGACCGGGTGATCCGCCTGCCATGGGGCCGCTCCTTCGCCCGGCGTGACCCCGGACGCATCCACCTGCGCGTGGTGGAGCAGGGCCACCTGGTGATGGTGCCGACCGTGCTGCACGAAATACCGGCCCACCTGGGCTGGGCCCAACGGAAAAAGGGGGCCTGAGCCCCCTTGGACCGGGACCGGGGAGACCCCGGCACGAAGGTTATTTCTTGCCCTTGGCCTCGTCGCTCACGGTGAGCTTCTTGCGGCCCTGCTTGCGGCGGCTGGCCAGCACGGCGCGGCCGGCGGCGGTGCTCATGCGCTTGCGGAACCCGTGCTTGTTGGCGCGCTTGCGTCGGCTGGGCTGGTACGTGCGTTTCATGGCTACGGGTCGTCTGTTGGGGGCGCAAA
>CAZUNW010000363.1:0-1744 GCA_964621425.1 uncultured Chryseobacterium sp.
GGTTAAGCACGGTCTGCTCGGCCTTGTCACGGATGCTGCATGTGTTCAACAGCACCAGGTCCGCCTCCTCAGGGCGGTCCACCATGGTATAGCCCTCCCCCGCCAGGATGCTCGCAACGATCTCGCTGTCGCTGAAGTTCATCTGGCAGCCGTAGCTCTCGATATGGACACGCCGGTTCACCGTTATGGGCAAAGGGCTGCAAAGGTAGTGCTTTCGGCGGCCGACTGACAAGCTGTCAGTTCATTCCAAGGGCCCGGTCCTCGCGTGCACAGGCGTCCATACGTACGCGCGAAGGCGAGTGCACTCGCGCGCGAAGCCGCGCCGTTGTTGAAAAAAAGCTTCCCCATAGGGGAAGGTGGGACGGTGTGCCGCGTGGCTGGAACGGTCCGCCCGGGAAGCGCGTTCATTTGCCGCATAACAGCACCCCATGGCGAAGAAGAAGGCAGGCGGAAGCGGAGACCTGGTGATCGTGGAGTCGCCCGCGAAGGCGAAGACCATCGAGAAGTACCTGGGTGAAGGATACACGGTGCTGAGCAGCTACGGCCACGTCAGGGACCTGCCCGAGCGCGACCTGAGCGTGGACGTGGAGAACGGCTTCGAGCCGGTCTACATCATCCCGGACGACAAGAAGGAACGGCTGAGCGCCCTGAAGAAGGAAGCGGACAAGGCCGCCATCGTGTGGCTCGCGACCGACGAGGACCGCGAGGGGGAGGCCATCAGCTGGCACCTGAAGGAGGCGCTCAAGCTGCCCGATGACAAGGTGCGCCGGATCACCTTCAACGAGATCACCAAGCCGGCCATCCTCAAGGCCATCGACAACCCGCGGCAGATCGACGTGCACCTGGTGGACGCGCAGCAGGCGCGGCGTGTGCTGGACCGGCTCGTGGGCTATGAGCTGAGCCCCATCCTGTGGCGCAAGGTGAAGCCCAGCCTCAGCGCCGGCCGTGTGCAAAGCGTCGCCGTGCGCCTGATCGTGGAGCGGGAGCGCGAGATCCTCGGTTTCGCCGAGAAGAGCGCCTTCCGCATCACCGCGCTGTTCACGGCATCCTCCGGCGCCACCGTGAAAGCCGACCTGCCCAAGCGCTTCGCCGCCGAGGCCGAGGCCCTGGCCTTCCTGCAGGGCTGCATCGGGTCCACCTTCACAGTCGACGCGGTGGAGAAGAAGCCCGGCAAGCGCACCCCCGCCGCCCCTTTCACCACGTCCACCCTGCAACAGGAGGCCAGCCGCAAGCTGGGCTTTGGCGTGGACCGCACCATGCGCATCGCACAGGGCCTCTACGAGCAGGGGCACATCACCTACATGCGTACCGACTCGGTGAACCTCAGCGAGCAGGCGATCGCTGCCGCCGAGGCCGCCATCACCGCCCAATACGGTGCGCGCTACTGCAAGGCCCGCCGCTACCAGAGCAAGAGCAAGGGAGCCCAGGAGGCCCACGAGGCCATCCGCCCCACCGACTTCGCCGTCACCACCGCCGGGGCCGACCGCGATGCCGAACGCCTGTACGACCTGATCCGCAAGCGCACCTTCGCCAGCCAGATGGCCGATGCGGAACTGGAGAAGACCGTGGTCAACATCGCGGTGAGCGGCCACCCCGGCCAGGACCTGGTGGCCCAGGGCGAGGTGATCCTCTTCGACGGCTTCCTGAAGGTGTACATGGAGGGCCGCGACGATGAGGGCGAAGGGGAGGAGCAGGAGGGACTGCTGCCGGACATGAAACAAGGGGAGCGCCTGGCCCTGAAGGA
>CAZUNW010000364.1:0-1154 GCA_964621425.1 uncultured Chryseobacterium sp.
TCGCCTACGAGGAACCGGAACCCAACCTGTTCAGCTTCAACAGTCCCTATGGCGCCTGCCCGCGATGCAGCGGCCTTGGCCAGGTGACCGACGTGGCCATCGACAAGATCATCCCCGACCGCGGGCGCACCATCCGCAAGGGCGCCATCCTCCCGCTGGGCAGCTACAAGAGCTCCTGGGTGTTCAAGCAGGTGGAGGCCCTGCTGGCCGGCTTCGGGCATGACCTCGACACCCCCGTGGACGAGATGGGCGATGCGGTCGTGGCCGCCCTGCTGAACGGCATGGACGAACCCCTGCGCGTGCGCAGCCATGTGGGCCTGAGCGACCGTACCGTCCAGTTCGAGGGCCTGATCCCCTTCATCCTGGAACAGGCAGGAGAGGGCGGCGCCCAGGCCCAGAAGTGGGCCACGCAGTTCACCCACATGGTGGCCTGCCCCGAATGCAAGGGCACCCGGCTGAAGGCCACGGCCATGCACTTCAAGCTCGACGGGCTCAACATCCATGAACTGGCCAGCATGCCACTGGACAGCCTGCACGCACACACCGCTGGCCTGATGGAACGACTGGAGGGTCGCCAGGCGGTGATCGCGCGGGATGTGGTGAAGGAGATCACCGCCCGCACGCGCTTCCTGCTCGACGTGGGCCTCGAGTACCTGACATTGGACCGCAGCGCGCGCACACTGAGCGGAGGCGAGGCCCAGCGGATCCGCCTGGCCACGCAGATCGGCAGCCAGCTCACCGGGGTGCTCTACATACTGGACGAGCCGAGCATCGGACTTCACCAGCGCGATGACCACCGGCTTATCGCCAGCCTGCGCCACCTGCGCGACGGCGGCAACAGCGTGATCGTGGTGGAGCACGACAAGGAGATGATGGTGCAGGCCGATCACCTGATCGACATCGGTCCGGGTGCGGGCGAGCACGGTGGATGCATCGTGGCCCAGGGGGCCCCGGCCGAAGTGGGCGCGTCGGATAGCCTTACCGGCCGCTACCTCCGCGGGGAGCTCGGCATCACCGTGCCCGGTAAACGGCGCTCCGGCAACGGCCACCGCCTCTCCCTGCTGGGAGCCTCCGGGAACAACCTCAAGGACGTGGACCTGGTGCTGCCCCTCGGCACCTTCACCTGCATCACCGGGGTGAGCGGCAGTGGCAAG
>CAZUNW010000364.1:1164-1722 GCA_964621425.1 uncultured Chryseobacterium sp.
CCGGCCGCTGCCCTTCCGCAAGGTGGATGGCCTTGCCCATCTGGACAAGGTGATCGAGGTGGACCAGAGCCCGATCGGACGCACTCCGCGCAGCAACCCAGCCACCTACACCGGCCTCTTCGACGCCATCCGGCAGCTGTACGCGCAGCTACCCGGCGCCAAGGTCCGTGGCTACAAGGCGGGAAGGTTCTCCTTCAACACGGCAGGTGGACGCTGCGAAACGTGCAAGGGCGCTGGCGTACGCACCATCGCCATGAACTTCCTCCCCGATGTGGACGTGCCATGCGAGACGTGCAGGGGAAAACGCTACGACCGCGAGACCCTCGAGGTGCGCTTCAAGGGGCGCAGCATCTCCGACGTGCTGGACATGAGCGTGGAGCAAGCCCTTCACCTCTTCGCCGACCTGCCGCAGCTGGCCGTGAAGCTCCGCACCCTGATGGACGTGGGCCTCGGTTACGTGAACCTGGGACAGAGCAGCACCACGCTCAGCGGCGGGGAGGCCCAACGGATCAAGCTCGCGAGCGAACTGGGACGCAAAGGCACTGGAAGCACGCTCTA
>CAZUNW010000365.1:0-1479 GCA_964621425.1 uncultured Chryseobacterium sp.
GCCCGGCTCGGCCCTCGACACCCCGTGGATGAACCGCATGAAGCCCTACCGCAGCGCCATGGCCAGCGGGTGGATGCAATTACGCGGCTGGCGTCGCCGAGGCAACCTGGACCGTGGCTTTGTGCTGAGCGACCACGCCGACTGGGACGCGTTGCTGCTGGCGGTGAAGGAGAGCGGCGCCGAACGTGTCATCGCCACCCACGGGTACACGGAGGTGTTCAGCCAGTACCTGCGCAGTGTGGGGATGGAAGCGGTGGCGGAGACGACGGAGTTCGCTGGTGAGAATGGAGATGCAGAAGAAAAAGTAGCAAGTGTCAAGTAACAAGGTACAAGTGACAAAGTGCAGGACATGACCACCAATAAACCTTATGACATACAGGAGCGCTTAGAGCAATTTGCGGCGCGGGTAGTGCGCTATGTTGAACGGATGCCGAACACAATGGCTGGGCGATACTTCGCGGGTCAGCTCTTGCGAAGCGGTTGCTCACCGCCGTTCCACTATGGAGAATCACAAGCCGCCGAATCGAATGAGGACTTCGTCCATAAATGCAAGATCGCCCATAAGGAACTGAAGGAAAGCAGATCCAACCTGAATGTCCAGTATCTGGCTGAATTGGTAAGCCGTGCTGACGCCGACCTGATATGGTTGCGCACCGAATGCGACGAGCTTGTGAAGATCATGGGCAAGATCATCTCGAACGCCAAGGGCAGGGGCCGCATTTGACACTTGACACTTGTCCCTTGTGACTTGATACTTTCTTGGCCATGCACCGCGAAGCCGCCCTATTCGACGCCCTCGACGCCACCACCAGCACCACCGCCAAAGTGGAGGCGTTGGCCGCGTATTTCCGCGAAGCGGACGACACAGACAAGCTGTGGGTGATCGCACTGCTCAGTGGGCGGCGGCCCAAGCGTCCGGTGACGAGCACACAATTGCGCCAATGGGCCGCGGAGGTGAGCGGCATCCCCGACTGGTTGTTCGAGGCCAGCTACCACGTGGTGGGCGACTTCGCCGAGACCGTGACGCACATCGCCACGCTCCAGGTGCCGATGACCATGAGCCTCGCCGGCTGGGTGCGGTATGTGGAGGAGATGAAGGACCTGCCCGTGGAGGAGAAGGCAGCCCGCGTGAAGGCCGCGTGGGCCGGGCTGGATGGCATGGCGCTGTTCGTGTTCAACAAGATCCTCACCGGCGGCTTCCGCATCGGGGTGAGCCAGAAGATCATGGTGAAAGGCCTGAGCAAGGCCACCGGTATGGAGGAGGACGCCATCGCGCACCGCCTGATGGGCGACTGGAGCCCGCACAGCACCAGCTTCCACGACCTGCTCTTCGCGGAGAACGCGGCGGACCAGGCCTCCCGCCCATATCCCTTCTACCTGGCCTATGGCATTGAAGGCGCCGAAGGACGCGCGGCCGGTGCCGGGCTGGAGGAGCTGCTGCCCCTCGGCGATCCGCAGGACTGGCAGGCCGAACACAAG
>CAZUNW010000365.1:1489-1709 GCA_964621425.1 uncultured Chryseobacterium sp.
CCGCGGCCAGTTGATCATGCGCGGTGGAGAGCACTTCGTTTGGAGCCGCGGCGAGGAACTGGTGACCGACAAGTACCCGGAGTTCCATGCGTTCCGGGAAGCCCTGCCCCAAGGCACCGTGCTCGATGGCGAGATCCTGGCAAGGAAGGACGGTGTTGTATTGCCTTTTGCGGAGATGCAGAAACGCATCGGGCGCAAGAGCGTGGGGAAGAAGCTGCTG
>CAZUNW010000366.1:0-339 GCA_964621425.1 uncultured Chryseobacterium sp.
CTGGAGGCCCCCTTCTTCACCGGCCTGCCGCTTTCCGTGGAGGCCAGCGACCGCGACCACCTGATGCGTTTCGTGCGCTGGGTGGAGGACGGCGACACCAATGCGGTGCGCAGCTTCCGCCCCGGAGAGGATGTGCAGCTCACCGCTGAATACGCACCGCGCACGCGCTCCCTCCATGCAGGCAACATCGCCATCGCAGATGCCTTCCTCACAGTGGGCGGGCGCTCCCCCTTCAACGGAATACGCATCCGTTCATCCACACCCGACACAGTGACACTGGACGGATGGACGCTGCTCTTGCAGGGCAGCGACGCACGCGTTCCCCTGGGCGGCACCCCC
>CAZUNW010000366.1:349-1694 GCA_964621425.1 uncultured Chryseobacterium sp.
GCCGGACGGACCCAAACGCACGCTGCAGGGAAGCCTCTTCCGTGTGTATGGCGACGGCCTGGTGGCCGTGCTGCACGACGACCGGGGCGCCGTGGTCGACACCTTCCACATCCGTGTGCCCGACCAGCTGCTAGGCAGGTCCGACCGCTTCGTGGTATCGCGTGTGCCGTTCGAGGATGGGAGCACCGCCCGCAAGTGGCGGAAGAAGGAGGTACCTTGGTGGACGGACACACCGCCCCCGCCCAGGGTGGTCGCCGAGGCTCCGCTCTCCATCGCCGACATCAAGCCCTCACGCCCCCTCATGATCGGCATCGCCCTGTTCTCGCTGCTGTGCTTCGGGCTGCTCCACCCACGTCTACGCACCCGCACGGCATGATCCGTCCCTTCCTTGCTGTTGGTGCCCTGGCGGCTCTGCCCACGGTGATCCATGCGCAATGTGGCGGCAAGGACCGCTTCGGGCTGGACTCCGCCCATGTGCGGCTCATCGACAACGATGGGGAGGGCTACCAGGACCTTCCGGCCCTGCGCAACTTGCGGGTGATCCTGAAGGACGTGGCCTACCGCGGCGGGGTGGAGAATCTGAAGAGCGAGGTGGGCGTGCAGCATCCCCTGAGCTCCAAGGCCATCGAAGGGCTGAAGGAACAGGGTTTCGACAAGGCCGAGTACCTGTATAGCAGACGCTTCAAGGACGAGTACCCCCAGCGCCGCCTGGACTCTCTGGAGCGTAAGGGCTTCGACTACGTGTGCACTCCGGAATTGGAGGACGTGGACATTGAACGCATCCTGCGTGAGGTGAAGGAGCGTGCGGAATCGACACGGCCGAGGCCGGTGTACTACCACTGCTGGAACGGCCGCCACCAGTCGGGCATGCTCGCGGCCATGATGCTGATGCAGTTCTGCGGGTTGAACAATGCGCAGGGGATGGCCTACTGGTACCAGTGCACAAACTCCGATAGCCTCGGTTACGACAAGGTGAAGCAGAAGGTGATGGGGTTCAAGCCCTTCCCCGGCCTTGCGCTCACCCCCGCCGCCCGGGCCCGCGTGTGCCCCTGCTTCTCCGAACGCGTGCTTTCGGCCCGCGAACTACCTTCGCCACGCCCCGAGGTGCATGTGGTGAAGTCCGGGGACACCCTCGGGGCCATAGCAAAACGCAACGGCATCACGCCGGAAGCGCTGATGAAGGCCAACAAACTGGGACCGAAGAGCATCCTCAAGCCCGGGCCGATCGCAAACCGCAGGCGGCAACGGCTCCAACAGAGGGCGAGGAAGAGCGCACGGAGGAGGAAACACGCCGAGACCGCCAAGCCCCGCCGCACGAGGAGGACGCGGATGCGGTCAGACGAGG
>CAZUNW010000367.1:0-1686 GCA_964621425.1 uncultured Chryseobacterium sp.
TACCTGCTTGGCCGCGATCCGGAGGCTTCCGTCGGCAACGTTGCCCTCGTTGTCGAAATAGATGAAGTAGGGGTTGGCCCTGTTGTAAACGTTGTAAATGGCCAGGGTCCAGCTGCTGCGCCAGCGGCGGGTCCGGTAGCTCACCTCTCCCGTGGTCTTGTCGGTCACCTTGCGTTGCTCCTTGTTGTTGAGCGTTACGGCGAGGTCCAGGCGGTGGTACGGCGCCATGCGGAACCCGTTGCGCTCGGTGTACTCGCTCACCAGGTTTCCCTCCACGAAATACCGGTTCACGGGCAGCGTGGCGGCCTGTCCCGTGGCATACACGAAGGTGCCCGCGAAGTTCCAACGCTTGTTCAGTTCGTACACGGCCACCACGCTCGGGTCATGGCGGCGGTCCCAGCGGCTGGGGAAGGCGCGCCCCTCGTTGATGTCGGGGAAGATGCGCATGGTCTTGCTCCAGGTGTAGCCCACCCAGCCGTTCAGCTTTCCGGTCGCCTTCTTGACGAAGAGCTCGGCGCCGTAGCTGTAGCCATTGCCGAATACGAGTTGCGTGTAGTAGTTGGTGTTCCCGTTGGCCTGGGGCTCGGCGCCCTCCGCATATTCCACCAGGTTGCGCAGGTCCTTGTAATACACCTCCACGCTCGTCTCGATCGAGGAAGTTCCGGAAGTACCCTGCGGCATATTGGGTGCCGATGAGCGGCTTCACCTCCCGGCTGCTGGGGATCCATACGTCGGTGGGGAGTGCGATGCTGCTGAAGCTTGCCAGGTGCACATACTGCTGGCCGCGGTTGAAGCTGGCCTTCACGCTGCTGCGCTCGTTGAGCCGGTAACGGCCGCTGAGGCGGGGCTCGAGGGCCAGGTAGCTCCCCACCAGCTGGCCTCCTCCGAAGGACCGCGTCCCGGTGCGCTCCCCGCGGTCATCCAGGACAAACTCATCAAAGGGCCCCACATGGGCGAACCCGGTCAGGCGCAGCCCGGCGTTGATGCGCACCTCGTCGGTGAGGTCGAACTCGTCCTGGACGTAGACCGCACCCTCGTGGGCGATCAGCAGGCTGGGCGCCAGGATGTCGAAGGCGGTGCTGCCGGTGCGTGCCTCCACCGTGCTGGGCGTGTAGGTGTGGTGGATGTACTGGCCGCCGTACTTCAGGGTGTGGCGAACGCTCGCGTAATGGCTGAGGTCCATTTTCACCCCGACATCCTTGATGCCGCTGAAGAGCGAGAAGGAGAAGAACTCCTGGTCTGCCTTGAACTCGAAGCGGTAGTCGCTGAAGGTGGCCGTGGTATTCAGGAAGAGCTTGGGCCCGAACACGTGGTTCCAGCGGGCGCTGACCGTGGCGTTGCCCCACGGGATGCGGAACGTGGGCGCATCGGGATCGCCGCTGGCGAAGGTGAACACGTCGCGGCCGAAATATCCGCTCAGGTACAGGCGGTCCTTGTCGCTGAGGCGGTAGTTCACCTTGGCGTTCGCGTCATAGAAGTAGTAGCCTGAACCGCCGAACGATGAGGTGTCCGGGATGAATGGTTTGGTGAGCACGTCAACGTAAGTGCGGCGGCCGCTGAGCAGGAAGCTCGCACGCTCCTTCACGAGCGGGCCTTCCACCGTAAGCCGGGAGCTGATCAGCCCGATGCCGCCCTGCGCATGGAAGGTCTTGTCGTTGCCCTCCTTCATGCTGATGTCCAGCACGG
>CAZUNW010000368.1:0-1659 GCA_964621425.1 uncultured Chryseobacterium sp.
GGTGGGCGAGTTCCAGTTGCTCACCACAAAGCCCGTGCTGTATGTGTGCAACGGGGGGGAGAAGAGCGCACGTAACGGCAATGTTTATGTGGACAAGGTGAAGGCAGCTGTGGCGCACGAGAACGCGCAGGTCATCTTCGTCACCGCCGCCATCGAGGCCGAGATCGCCTCGCTGGATACGCCCGAGGAGCGCACCATGTTCCTGGCGGATATGGGGCTGGACGAGCCCGGTGTTAACAAGCTCATCCGGGCCGCGTATTCCCTTCTGCGGTTGCAGACCTTTTTCACCGCCGGCGTGCAGGAGGTGCGGGCCTGGACCATCCACGAGGGGGACACCGG
Organism: uncultured Chryseobacterium sp.; assembly: GCA_964621425.1. Classification (GTDB taxonomy): domain Bacteria; phylum Bacteroidota; class Bacteroidia; order Flavobacteriales_F; family PHOS-HE28; genus PHOS-HE28. Next base: position 340 of record CAZUNW010000368.1, read on the forward strand.
GCCCAAGGCCGCCGGTGTGATCCATACCGATTTCGAGAAAGGCTACATCCGCGCCGAGGTGATCGGCTTCGACGACTACGTGACCCTGGGCAGCGAGGCGGCCTGCCGGGCCGCCGGCAAGCTGCGCACGGAGGGCAAGGAGTATGTGGTGAAGGACGGGGATGTGATGCACTTCCTGTTCAACGTTTGAGCCGGCGGCCGCGGCCCGCTCGCGGGGTGCACCGTTGGCGGTCCTCCCGGGACGTGATGGGCGGGACGGCGCTGTTACCTTGCGGCCCCTACCTGTAAACCATGCACAGAACCCTGCTGCCGATCACGGCCTTTACGCTGCTGGCCGCCTGTTCGCAGGCCCCCCAAACCGTTACGAACACCATGGAGACCGACGTGTCCAAGGCGCTGCTGGAGCGCAGCGAACTGCCATTCTTCGCACCGGCCTTCGACAAGGTCACTGATGCGGAATTCAGGCCGGCGATCCTGGAAGGCATGAAGCGCCATCTGGCCGAGGTCGACGCCATCGTTAACGACGCGGCCGCGCCCACCTTCGACAACACCATCGTGGCGATGGAACGGAGCGGCCAGGCCCTGTCCCGTGCCACGAGCTGGTTCTACAACATGACCGGCAGCGCCACCAACGACAGCCTCCAGGCCGTGAAGGCCGACCTGGCCCCCAGGCTGGCTGCGCACGCTGATGCCATCACCTTCAATGACAAGCTCTTCCACCGCATCAAGGCCGTGTACGACCAGCGCTCCACCCTCGGCCTCGATCCGGTGGATGCCCGCCTGCTCGACCGGTACTACACCCGCTTCGTGCGCGCGGGTGCGCTATTGGACACGGCTGCCAAGGAGGAGATGAAGAAATTGAACGCCGAGGAGGCGGAGCTCACCACCCGATTCGAGGATAATATCCTCAAGGAGCGCAGCGCATCGGCCATCATTGTGGACGATGTGAAACTGCTCGACGGCATGAGCAGCGAGGGCATCGAGGCAGCGGCCGCCGCCGCCAAGGCCAAGGGGCAGGAGGGCAAATGGCTCATCGACCTGCGCAACACCACCACGCAGCCCGCCCTTGCCGAGCTCAAGGACCGCAAGTTGCGCGAGCGCATCATGCAGGCCTCGCTGGCCCGGAACAGCCGCGGCAATGAATACGACAACAGCAAGATCATCGCACGGCTGGCCCAGCTGCGCGCGCAGAAGGCGAAGCTCCTCGGCTTCCCCAGCTGGGCGCACTACGTGATGGACGACCAGATGGCCAAGAGCCCGGACCGCGCGCTGAAGCTGATGGCCGACATGGCACCGGCCGCCGCCGCCAACGCGCGCAAG
>CAZUNW010000369.1:0-1253 GCA_964621425.1 uncultured Chryseobacterium sp.
ACGCGGTGGGCAAGCTCTCCACCAACGGCTCCTTTGGCATGGTGGCCGGGCCGGAGCGCAAGCTGCAACTCCTCTACCCGATCATCATTCCCGCCAACACCACCTTTGAAGCGGCCGTCACCACGGGCCCGGACAGCTACCTGAACCTGCAGGACCACTTCCAGCTGGAAGGCCTCACCTACCGCCTTGTGCCCATCCGCACGGACAATGAGAACCCCAACCTGAGCGGCAGGGTCGGCACAGACATCATGTTCGACAATGTGGTGAACAAGTTCGTGTGGGGCAACAGGGACAGCAAGGAGGACATCTACCTGGATGAGAACATCCTGCGGATGACCACCAACCTCCGCCTGCAATTGAGCGCACTGGCCGATGCACTTGCCGATGAGGGCCGCAAGGCCGACGCGCTCAAGGTGCTCGACCTGGCCATGGAGCGCATGCCCGAGCGCAACGTGCCCTTCGACCGCATCATGCTGCCCGTGATCGACTCCTACTACAAGGCAGGCGGCTCTGAGAAGGCCAACGCCCTTGCCGAGCGCCTCTTCACCATCATGGAGGAGAACCTGCTGTGGTACACCACCCTGGAGCCCCGCTTCGCGGACAAGGTGAGCAACGAGATGGCGATCACCCACGCGGTCATGGACCGTCTGCTGACCGGCGCCAAGGTGGTGCACAAGCAGAAGGAGCTGGCCGACAAGCTGCAGCCTCGCATGGATGCCGCCGAAGCGGCATACGAGCAGAAGCTGATGGAGCTGGAGGGTGCAGGGCGCAAGGCCAGCAAGATGCGCTTCTGAAGCCGTGGCGCCCGTCCGCCCTCCATGGCCGCTGCGTGCCCTGGCGCCGGGGGTTCTCTGGCGTGCACCGGGGAGCCAGCGGGTGATCCACCTCACCTTCGATGACGGCCCCGATGCGGACCTGACCCCCTGGGTGTTGGACCAGCTGGCGGCCGCCGACGCCCGCGCCACCTTCTTCTGCCGCGGCGACCGCGCCCGGACGCACCCGCAGCTTGTGGAACGGATGCGCAGCGCCGGGCATGGCGTGGGCGGACACACCTGGGACCATCCGGACGGCCTTCGCACGGCGCTTAGGCCCTACCTGCGCAACGTACTGCGCGGCCAGCAGGCGGTGGGCGGCGACCTGTTCAGGCCGCCCTACGGACGCCTCAGCCCTTGCCAGTTGCGCGCCCTCCGGGGCAGGTTGCGGGTGGTGATGTGGGATGTGCTGACGGGTGACTATGACCGCAGCCTGTCACC
>CAZUNW010000369.1:1263-1655 GCA_964621425.1 uncultured Chryseobacterium sp.
GAGGACTGCCTGCGGCGCACCTTGCGCGCCACGCGGCCGGGCTCCATCGTTGTCTTCCATGATGTGCGCAAGGCGGAGGCCAGCCTGCGGCATGTGCTGCCAGGGGCGCTCGCGCACTGGCGCGGTGAAGGCTACCGTTTCGAGCCGCTGGTGTAGGGCACGGTGGCGCGGCCGGCCTCCTTCCAGGCCTCCATGCCGCCCACGAGATCATACACCTCAACGAACCCCAGCTCCCTGAGCTGCCGGCCGGCCCTGTAGCTGCGACCACCGGCGGCGCAATACACGTAAACGGGCTTGGTGCGGTCAAGCGTGGCTGCGGCCTCCTTGAAGCCCCCGGCATTGAAGTCGATGAAGCGCGCACCGGAGATCACGCCCGTGGCCCATTCCTCGGG
>CAZUNW010000370.1:0-1646 GCA_964621425.1 uncultured Chryseobacterium sp.
ATTACTGCAACTGTTGCAAGCACCACAATTACTGCAACCGGAACAGCAGGAACAGAAGCGGGAACAGGCGCATGGTGATCGGTGGTCGGGTCGTCAGTTGCGTATCTCGGTCACTGTGTATTCCACCCGGCGGTTCGCCGAATGCTGCTCCTCCGTGCACTGCACTCCGGGAACGCACTGGTTCAGCAGTCGGGAGGCGCCGTAACCCTTGGCAACAAGACGGTCCTTGTACACACCACGGGCCACCAGGTGGTCCACGATGGTCCGGGCCAAGGCATCCGAGGCCTCCGCAAGGGCGGCGGCGTCACCACGGGCATCGCTGTGCACACCCACCTCCACCACCAGGGCCGGGTTCACCTTCAAGCGGTCGGCGAGCTGATCAAGCTCCGTGCGGGCGATGGGGTCCAGCCGGGCATCGCCGGACCACTTCACGTGCTTGAGCCGCACTGGCACGCCCACTTCCACGGGGTCGAAGCCCAGGTCGAAGGCCGCGTTCATGTCCACGATGCCATTGCGGATGCCGATCGTGGACACCGGCAGGCTCCTACTGTAATGACCGGGCTTCTCGAACAGCACCTCATATTCCTCGTTCATCTGCAGACGCAGGCTGAAGTCCCCACCCTCGCCCGTGGTCACGTTCTCGGTGTGGAAGGTGTTGAGGTTCACCACGCTCACGGTCATGCCAGGTATGAAGCCCAGCCGGTCCTTGTAGCGCACGGCACCACGCAACCAGACACCGGCGTCGGGCACCAGATGGATGTCCCTCGCCACGATCTGCTGGTTCTCGATCCGCTCGGTGCTCAGGTGCTGGCTTCCATCGAACCGGCCCTTCATGCGGGCGACGACGCGGTACTCCCTATCCTTCTCGACCCCGAAGGCGTACTCGCCACGCGCATCGGTGGTGGTGGCGGCCAGCACCTGACCGGACATGTCCTGCAGCTCCACGGCCACATCGATCACCGGGGAGCCGTTGTCGTCGTCGATCACCACCCCGGTGCAGAGAAAGCGCTGCTCCAGCGGCTTGTTCATCACGAAGGCATAGAGGTCGTCGCCACCAGCGCCTCCCGGGCGGTTGCTGGTGAAATAACCGCGCTTCCCCGTGGGGTCGATCACGAAGGCCAGATCGTCCTTGGTGCCGTTCACCGGTGCCCCCACGTTCATGGCCGCCGTCCAGCCGCCGCCAGCGGCCGGTGCAGCGGCGAACACGTCCATGCCCCCCAGTCCGGGATGGCCATCGCTGCTGAAGAACAGGGTGCCGTCGGCGGCGAGGTAGGGGGTGGCCTCGTTGTGAGGCGTATTCACCTGGGGCCCCAGGTTCTCCGGCTCGCCCCATTGTCCGCCGATGTCGCGGCACACATAGATGTCACTGCCGCCAAGGCCGCCGGGCATGTCGCTCACGAAGTAGAGGCGGCCGCCATCGGGGCTCAGGCAGGGATGCCCCACGGAGCATTCGGCGTTGTTGTAGAGGAACGCATCCGGATCGCCCCATGCGGTGCCCTGGCGGCGTGAACGGAAGATGCCCAGCCGGGTGATCCCGTTGCGGCCACGGGCAGCGCTGTTGCGTGTGAAGTACATGGTCCCGCCATCGGCGCTGCAGGAGGCGGGGCCGTCGTGCAGCGGCCCGTTGACCCCGCCTTCCAAGGGCA
>CAZUNW010000371.1:0-1642 GCA_964621425.1 uncultured Chryseobacterium sp.
GGTGCACAACGAGGCAGTCGCGGCCCTTCTCCCACTTCAGCTGGCGGATGGACTCCACGTAGGGGAGGCTCTCGATGTCGCCCACGGTGCCGCCCACCTCGGTGATCACGAAATCGTAGATGCCCCTCCGGCCAAGGGCCTGGATCTGCCGCTTGATCTCGTCCGGGATATGGGGGATCACCTGCACCGTCTTGCCCAGGTACTCGCCGTGGCGCTCCTTGTTGATAACGGTCTGGTAGATGCGCCCGGTGGTGACGTTGTTCGCCTTGGTGGTGGGCACGTCCAGGAAGCGCTCGTAGTGCCCCAGGTCCAGGTCCGTCTCCGCACCATCCTCCGTCACGAAGCACTCGCCATGCTCATAGGGGTTCAGCGTGCCGGGGTCCACGTTGATATACGGGTCCAGCTTCTGAATGGTGACCGTGAAGCCGCGCGCCTGCAGCAGCTTGGCCAGGCTCGCGCTGATGATGCCCTTTCCCAGGCTGGAGGTCACCCCGCCGGTGACGAAGATGTACTTGGTGGAACCCGTCATCGCCTTGTGGACCGCACCGATGATGGATCGGCGATCACGGGGCGTAAAGGTAACCGCCGGAGTCTCAGGTCCGGAGTAGCCCGTCCCGCAAGGCGTTCCGGCGGTCCGGGGTCAGAAGCTCCAGCTCAGGCCCGCGCTGGGCAATATGGGAAGCTGGTCGACGCGCCGGGCGCGTACCCGGTCGTAGTAGAAGATGTTGTCGCGGTCGTAGGCGTTGGTCACGCTGAGGTCCAGCTCGATGGCGCTCCGGTCGTTCAGGCGCCACGTCTTGGTCACGCCCAGGTCAAGGCGGTGGTAATCGGGCAGTCGGCCCTGGTTCAGCGGGCCGTAGAGCAGCACCAGTTCACCATTGCTCTGGGTGTAGTCCGTCCCGATCCCGCTGCCGAAGGGGTTGCCCTCGATGTACCCCTGGGTCTGGGTGAAGGGGAAACCGCTGCCGTAGTTCCAGCGCGCGTTCACCTTCCACGAGTCGTGGCGCCCGAAGGTGTAGCTGGCCACCAGGTTCACGTTGTGGCGGCGGTCCCAGATGGGGTTGTACGTGTAGCGACCGGTCCAGCGGTCCACGAAGGTGAGGCTGTAAACGGCCCACAGGTACAGGCCCTCGTGCTCGTACTTCAGCAGCACATCGCCACCATAGGCCCTGCCGGTCTCCAGCACGAAATCCTTTTTCAGCTCGTCGGGCTTGTCCGCGAAGTCGGGGCTGTCCTCGAAGACCTTGTCGCGGTTGATGTTGGTCACCTGGCGGAAGTCCTTCAGGTAGCCCTCGATGTTCGCCGTCAGCTCCGGTGTGATGTCCACCTCGAAGCCGGCCACGTAGTGGTTGGCACGCTGCAGGGGGTCCTCGATCTCACGCGTGGTGCCGTCCCGCTCCGTGAAGGTGTCGGGCAGGTTCTCTGGGCTGGAGAGGAAGCCGTAGAACAGGTTCACCACGTCGCGGTCGCTGTTGGCGGCAACCAGGTTCTGGCTGTACCGGCCGGCCGCGGCCTTGAAGCGCAGGTCGTCCGTGATGTTCCACTTCACGCCCATGCGCGGTTCCAGGTTGATCACGCTGAGCGAGGCGTAGTAGTGCACGCGCAGCCCGGGGTCGATGATGAACTTGCCGAGCTTCTTCTT
>CAZUNW010000372.1:0-970 GCA_964621425.1 uncultured Chryseobacterium sp.
TGGCGCACCGGCTGCTGCCGATCATCGAGCAGAGCACCAGCACGCTCATCTTCACCAACACGCGCGCCCAGTGCGAGATCTGGTACCACCACCTGCTGGACATGGCGCCGGAGCTGGCGGGCACCATCGCCCTGCACCACGGCAGCCTGGACCGCAATGTGCGCGACTGGGTGGAGAAGGCCCTGGACGAGGGCCGGCTGAAGGCCGTGGTGTGCACCAGCAGCCTGGACCTGGGCGTGGACTTCCGTCCCGTGGAGACCGTGGTGCAGGTGGGCGGGCCGAAGGGCGTGGCGCGCTTTATGCAACGCGCCGGGCGCAGCGGCCACCGTCCCGACGCCGTGAGCCGCATCTGGTTCCTGCCCACCCATGCGCTGGAGCTGGTGGAGGCAGCCGCCCTGCGCCAGGCCGCCGAAGAGGGGAGCATCGAGTCGCGCCAGCCGCTCTTCCGCTGCTTCGATGTGCTGGCGCAGTACCTCGTGACCCTGGCCGTGGGTGATGGCTTCGATCCCGGTGCGCTCCTCCGCGAGGTCCGCACCACCTGGTGCTACCGGGACATCACCGCCGAGGAGTGGGACTGGCTGCTCACCTTCATCACCACCGGGGGGAAGAGCCTCACCGCCTATGAGGAGTTCCGCAAGGCCGTGGTGGACGACGATGGGCTGGTGCGCGTGCACGACCGCCGCATCGCCCTGCGGCACAAGCTGGGCATCGGCACCATCGTGGGCAGCGAGAGCTACACCGTGAAGCTTATCGGCGGGGGACGCATCGGCACGGTGGAGGAATGGTTCATCAACCAGCTGAAGCCCGGCGAAGTGTTCTGGTTCGCGGGGCGCAGCCTGGAGTTCGTGCGGGTGCAGGGGCTGGTGGCGCAGGTGCGCAAGAGCCGCTCGCAGAAGGGCAAGATCCCCAGCTGGCAGGGTGGCCGCATGCCGCTGAGCAGCTACATGGCGAAGGTGCTGCGCGCCCAGCT
>CAZUNW010000372.1:980-1634 GCA_964621425.1 uncultured Chryseobacterium sp.
GCCGATGCCGCGGGCCGGGAGATGGCCGCCGTGCAGCCCATCCCGGCGCGCCAGCGCGAAACGAGCATCGTGCCCACGGAGGATGAACTGCTCATCGAGCGCTTCGAGAGCCGCGAGGGGCACCACGTGGTGGTGTATCCCTTCGAGGGGCGGCTGGTGCATGAGGCCATGGGCGCGCTCCTCGCCTTCCGCATGAGCCTGCTGCGGCCCATCACCTTCAGCATCGCCATGAACGACCACGGCTTCGAGCTGCTCAGCGACCAGCCCATTCCCATCGAGGACGCGCTGGACAACGACCTGTTCAGCCCGCAGGACCTGCTCAGCGACCTGCAGCGCAGCCTGAACGCCACCGAGATGGCGCGCCGCAAGTTCCGCGACATCGCCAGCATCGCGGGGCTGGTGTTCAAGGGCATGCCGGGCCGTCCGCTGAAGGAGCGGCACATGCGCGCGCACAGCAGCCTCTTCTTCGATGTGTTCGCCGAGCAGGAACCCGGGCACCTGCTGCTGCGCCAGGCGTACGACGAGGCCTTCGATGTGCAGCTGGAACTGCCGCGCATGCGGGAAGCGCTGGAGCGCATCGGGCGTCAGCGCATCGTGCTGACGGACCCGGGGCGCTTCACACCCTTCGCCTTCCCCATCCTGGTTGACCGGCTG
>CAZUNW010000373.1:0-1630 GCA_964621425.1 uncultured Chryseobacterium sp.
CAGACGGCCTGGCTCAAGGCCAACCACCCGGCCGAGTACATGGCCGCCGTGCTCACCCACAACCAGGGCAGCATCGAAAAGGTGACCTTCTTCATGGAGGAGTGCCGCCGCATGGGCATCCCCGTGCTCGGTCCGGATGTCAACGAGAGCCAGTTCCAGTTCAGCGTGAACCGTGCGGGGCAGGTACGCTTCGGACTGGGCGCGGTGAAGGGCGTGGGCGAGGGCGCGGTGGAGGCCATCGTGGCCGAGCGCACGGCCAACGGACCCTTCACCAGCGTGTTCGACCTGGTGCGCCGCGTGAACCTGCGCGCCGCCAACCGCAAGGCGCTCGAAAGCCTGGCCTACGCCGGCGCCTTCGACGGCCTCAAGGTGGAGCGCGCCCACTTCTTCCACAGCGCAGGTGAGGGACGCCCCACCTGGATCGAGACGCTCGTGCGCTACGGACAGCAGCACCAGGACGGAGCTGAAAGCACCCAGGTAAGCATGTTCGACCTGGTGGATGGCGCCGCCGCCATCCCCGAGCCCTCCTATCCCCAGACCGATGGCTGGAGCGCGCTGGAACAGCTCCACTACGAGAAGGAGGTGATCGGCTTCTACCTCAGCGGCCACCCGCTGGACGACCACCGGCTGGAGATCGCCAACCTGTGCAGCATCACCCTGCCCGCCCTGAAGGACCTGGATCGGCTGGCCGGGCGCGAACTGGCCTTCGCCGGGATCGTCACCAAGGCCGAGCACCGCATCGCCAAGAGCGGTAAACCGTTCGGCAGCTTCAGCCTGGAGGACCGCGAAGGCACGCACGACTTCATGCTCTTCAGCGAGGATTACATGAAGTTCAAGCTCTACATGCAGACCGGCACGCTCCTCTTCCTGAAGGGCCGCGCAAGCGCTCGCACCTGGGGGCGGGACGAGGGCCAGATGGAACTGAAGATCGCCTCCATCGACCTGCTGAGCGACGTGCGCGACAAGTATTTCACCCGGCTCAACCTGAAGCTTGAGGCCGAACGCGTGAGCGACGACCTGGCACGCGAACTGGGGGCCCTGCTGAAAGGCAGTCCGGGCAAGTGCCGCGTGAACTTCCAGATCGTGAGCCACCAGGAGAACCTCGCCATCGACGCACCCAGCAAAGGCCTTGGCGTGGCGGTGAGCGAGGAACTGCTGCGCGCCCTGGAGGGGCTGGGCCAGGTGACATGCACCCTCAATTGACCACCCGCCACTGACGATCCGTCACCAGCGCGCCGTGGCAGGGAGTTTGACGAGCCCGCGGTAACTTCGCTGCGAACGCACGGACCAACGACCGACACGGACGCGCCGCGTCCTTAACAAACAGCCATGGCACTCGAACTGACAGACAGCAACTTTGAGGAACTCGTACTGAAGAGCGACAAGCCCGTGATGGTGGACTTCTGGGCCGAGTGGTGCGGCCCCTGCCGCATGGTGGGCCCCGTTGTGGAGGAACTCGCCAAGGAGTACGAGGGCAAGGCCGTGGTAGGCAAGGTGAACGTGGACCACAACGCCACGGTGAGCATGAAGTACGGCATCCGCAGCATCCCCACCATCCTGTTCTTCAAGAACGGCGAGGTGGTGGACCGCAGCGTGGGCGCCGTGCCCAAGACCCAGCTCTCCCAGAAGC
>CAZUNW010000374.1:0-1626 GCA_964621425.1 uncultured Chryseobacterium sp.
CAGGGAAAGCGCAGGGGCGCATTGCTCGTGATCGACGAGGTGCAGAAGATACCCCGCTGGAGCGAGCATGTGAAAGCCCTGTGGGATGCGGATACCCGCTCCGATACCCGCCTGAAGGTCGTGCTGCTCGGGTCCTCTCCCCTGCTGATGCAACAGGGCCTGACGGAGAGCCTGGCCGGGCGGTTCGAGCTGTTGCGCTTGCAGCAATGGTCATATGCGGAGATGCGGACGGTGTTCGGCTGGGACCTGGATCGCTACCTGTTCCACGGCGGGTATCCCGGTGCAGCGCGGCTGGTGCGCGAGCCATCCCGCTGGCGCGCCTACGTAAGGGACTCCCTCATCGAGACCACCATCGCCCGCGACGTGTTCCAGATGACGCGTGTCGACAAGCCCGCCCTGCTGCGCAGGCTGTTCGAGCTGGGCTGCCACTACAGCGGCCAGGAACTGAGCTTCACCAAGCTCATGGGCCAGCTTCAGGACGCGGGCAACACCACGACACTGAGCCATTACGGGGAACTCCTCAGCGCGGTGGGATTGCTGACCCCGTTGCAGAAGTATGCCAGCCAGCGGGTGCGGCAGCGGGCCAGCACGCCGAAATGGATCGTGCACGATACTGCACTGCTGACAGCTCCGCTGGGGATCACCGTGGCACAGGCCAGGCGGGACGGCAGCCTGTGGGGGCGCATCGTGGAAAGTGCCGTGGGAGCCCACCTGATGCACGGGGCACGCAATGAAGGATATCGGCTGTACTACTGGCGCGACGGCGATCGTGAGGTGGACTTCGTTGTGGAGCGTGCCGGTCGCATCACAGCCATCGAGGTGAAGAGCGGACGCATGCGGAACTGTCATTCCGGGCTTTCGGCGTTCCACGCGGCCTTCGCCCCGGGCCGCAGCCTGCACATCGGAGAAGGTGGTATACCACTGGAGGAATTCCTGCTGCGGCCGGCCTCGAAGGTGCTGGCTTGACGGCCTTTGTGCACGCTCCGTGAAGGACGGGAGGCCCTTGAGCGCATCTGGCGGCAGCGCATCGTGCTGAAGGACCCGGGGCGCTTCACGCCCTTCGCCTTCCCCATCCTGGTGGACCGGCTGCGCGAAAAGCTCACCAGCGAGCAGCTGGAGGACCGGATCAGGAAGATGACGGAGCGCTTGGAGAAGGTGTGAAAAGGCCCGGAACACACATCCGCTTATTTTGAGTTCCTAAAGTCGTACTTCAGAATGCTCAAAGATGCGCTACACCGGCCGCGACCTGGCCGGCGTGCTGCTGAAGGCCTCCCGCTCCTTCCACGCCGTGGTGCTCACCGGCCCGCGGCGCGCGGGAAAGACCGCACTGCTGCACAAGCTCTTCCCCAAGGCCTCATACACGCTGCTGGAGGATCCCGATGTGATCGCCCGCATGCGCGCCGACCCGAAGGGCTTACTCGATGAACTGAAGCTGCCCGCCATCCTCGACGAGGTGCAGAACGTGCCCGAGCTGTTCTCCTGCGTTCGCTCGCGCATCGCCCCCCGGCGCACGGGGCACTGGTCCCTTTCCGGCTCGCAGGAGGCCGCGCTGATGGACGGTGTCACCGATTCGATGGCGGGTCGCGCGGCGGTGCTGCTGCTCTACCCCTTGTCCATCACGGGATC
>CAZUNW010000375.1:0-1619 GCA_964621425.1 uncultured Chryseobacterium sp.
AACAAGTCACCACGCGGTCGCCATGGTGCGCCTGCTCCTTTTCCTTTCCGCGCAGATCCTGTGCTTGGCCGTCCATGCCCAGCTGCGTCCAGGCTTCGACCGAGCCGAGTACACCGAACTGCTGCGCGTCTTCGCGGCACAGGCGGACACCGTGCTGGAGGGATTCAACCTGCCCGCTCCCGAGCGTTTCCGCCACGCCTGGCGCAGCCCGGTGGTGGGGCTCGACAACCGCTGGGACCTTTACACCGATGGCGCGGGTGTGGCTGCCGTGGTGGTGCGCGGCACCACGGGCAGGCTCTCCAGCTGGGTGGAGAACTTCCACGCCGTTCTTGTGCCCGCAGAGGGCGAACTGGACCTCGATGGCGGCGCGCCCTTCCGATATGAGCTCAGCGATGACAGCACGGCCCGTGTGCACCTCGGCTGGCTCATCGGACTGGGCCACCTGGAACGGACCATCCTGCCCGCACTCGACTCGCTTCACGCCGCCGGCACCCGCCAGGTGATCCTCACCGGCCACAGCCAGGGCGGCGCCATCGCCTACCTGCTCACCGCCCACCTGTGGCACCTGCGCGTCACGGGCCGCCTGCCCGCCGACCTTGTCCTGAAGACATACTGCAGTGCGGCCCCCAAGCCGGGCAATCTGCCGTTTGCGTACAGCTACGAGGCCGCCCAGCGCGATGGGTGGGCCATGAACGTGGTGAACGCCGCCGACTGGGTGCCCGAGGTGCCGGTGACCGTTCAGACCGTGGACGACTTCACCCGGGTGAACCCCTTCACACAGGCACGCCGTTCGATCCGTCAGCTCCCGTTCCCGCAGGATATCGGGCTGCGTCTGCTCTTCAACCGGCTGGACCGCCCCACCCGCCGTGCCCGGCGCAATTACCAGCGCGTGCTCGGCCGCATCATCGGGCGCATGGCGGCGCGGGACCTGCCCGGCTATGCAGCACCGCCACTGCCGGAGGGAACCCATTTCGTGCGCACCGGCCCCTTCGTGGTGCTCCGGCCGGACGCGGCCTACCGTGCACGCTTCGTGGACGATCCGCGCAAGGTGTTCATGCACCACCTGTTCGAGCCCTATTACGACCTGATGCAGCGCTATCCAGACCGGGTGTGCATGCCCTGAACCTCGCGTGCCATGGCCATTTCCATCACCTTCCACGGCGCCGCCGGCATGGTCACGGGCAGCAAGCACCTCCTGGAGGTGGAGCACCGCGACGGGTCCGTGCGGCGCGTGCTGCTCGACTGCGGCATGTTCCAGGGCGAGGCGCTGGAGCACGGCCGGGGCGACGCCAACCGTCACTTCGGTTTCGACCCCGCATCGGTGGATGCCGTGGTGCTCAGCCATGCCCACATCGACCACTGCGGGCGACTTCCCCTGCTGGTCAAGCGAGGGTTCCGTGGCGTGATCTACACCAACGCCGCCTGTCGCGATTTACTCCCCTTGCTGCTTCGCGATACCGCCGATCTCGCTGCTCGAGAAGCCGAGAGACGCGCCCGAAGAGCCGATGACGATGAGCCGATTCTCGAACCGCTTTTCGATCTTGACGATGTTGAGCGCACGCTGAAGCTCGTCCGTGCCCTGCGTTACGACGCGGACTACGCGCCGTTTCCCGGTATTT
>CAZUNW010000376.1:0-1615 GCA_964621425.1 uncultured Chryseobacterium sp.
TGGGGAATGCGGGCGGGGCTGGTGCGATGGTGTCCGTGGTCGCTTCGGGCGGGAGCCGGTCAGGAAGGGTATCCGGCAGCGGGACTGTGGCCGGTGGTGCAGCGGTGGCCTCGGGTGCCCCGCTGCCGCAGCCTGCCAAGGCCATGCAGCTGGCCGACGCAGCGACCAGCAGGAGCGCACGGATGCAATGCTGCCGCACCGAAAAGCTCAGTTGAAATACTTCGCGGCCAACTGGCAGCCGATCAGTTTGCGGCGGACCACATCAACACCCTCGTAACCCGAGCCCACCTCCTCCACCAGCACAAGCACCTCGTCGCGGAACGGGTTACGCACATAACCGACCACCTCCACCTTGCCGTTGCACCGTCCCGAGTGGATGGCCTTGGTGGCTCCTCCATTCGTGGCCATCACCTTGTAGGCCACAACGGGATCAAACACCCCGTTGTCCGGATCGGCGGGCCGCATGGTGCTTACGTCTACACGGAAGCGGACCTTGCTGCCTTCCTCTCCGCGTACTTCCATGCGGTGCAGGAGCGGCACATCGGCCAGCGGTTGTATGCCATACCGCTCGAGCACAGCGGTGATGGCGGGCTGGCGCCGGCGCCAGCTGAAGTTGCCGTCGTTGCGGGCCAGGTCGTCGTCGCACGGCTGGCAGGGCATGCGGCAGAAGGCTGTCCGGCTCAGCACGCGGTCGGTCATCACATCCTGTACGATCACCTCGTCCGAGGAAACGCCACAGGCACCGTCCTCTTGGATCAGCCGGTACGCGAACCGGCCATCGTAGCTCCAGCCGATGGGATGGACGCGGTCCCCGTCGCCACCCTCATGGCCCTCAAGCACCAGCGTGGGTGCCTGGAACTCGTCCAGCACCCGGGGTGCACGCGAGGAGGAACCGGCCGGAGCAATGTCCGGTTGCGGCGCGGAGGGTGCCATGACCGGGGCGGCCGCCAGCTTTTTCCATGGTTTGGTGAGGAACAACCACGTACCGGCGCCGGCAGCGGCGAGTCCGCCGACGATCAGGAGAGCTTTCGAGGTCTGCATGGCAGGGGGCGCAAGGGGGCCTGTTGCTGTTACGCAAATGTATCGGGAGGTCGGAAATGAAACCGGGACGCTACGAGCTCGTCATGGATACCTGCAGGTTTCCACCCGATCTCATGGCCTCATGCGGCCGTTCACTCCGTCAGGAACCGCATTTCCACCCGCCGGTTGAGTGCGCGGCCGGCATCGGTGGTGTTGTCTGCCACGGGTCGGCTCTTTCCGTAGCCGATGGTGGTGAGCAGGTCGGGGTCACACCCCTGGCGCACCAGGAAGTTGCGCACCGTGGCTGCGCGGTCCTCCGATAACTCCTGGTTCATGGCATCAGTTCCCACATCATCCGTGTGGCCCGCGATCTCCACGCGCAACGAACGGTCCTTCAGGATGGTGGCGACACGGCGCAGTTCGGGCACGGAGTAAGGCAGCAGGTCCTTTCGGCCGAACTCGAAGAAGATGTTGTTGATGGGCATGGCACGCCCCTTCTCCACGAGCTCCTCCACCGTGAAGAGCTGGATGGTATCCACCCGCTCCTCGGCCTCCTGCGCCGCACGCAGGTCCAGGTTGCCCGAGATGGGGAAGA
>CAZUNW010000377.1:0-1607 GCA_964621425.1 uncultured Chryseobacterium sp.
CCCAGGCCAGGATGCTGCTGAACACGGCGAAGAGGACCAGGAACAGGGCGCCGCGGCGGTACATGAGCAGGTGGCGCTTCACCAAGGCCTCGCCCGTGAGCTCGTCGAGTGCCAGGCTCTGCTTGCGGAACCAGCGGGCGAAGAAGATGAAGGTGGCCATGTAGGCGATAGCGCGCACCCAGAAGAAGGGCAGGTTCAGGAAGGCCTTCTTGCCGGCGATCAGGGCATCGTAATGCTCGGCGCTGGAGGGGTCCGTCACGCGCGGGTCCATCCAGTGCCAGATGTGGTTCATGCCCAGGCTTCCGGCAGCCAGGCACAGCAGCACCACGCCGGCGCCGATGGGCAGGATGGACAGGATGCCCTCATACACGCGCTTGACCATGACGCTCCAGGCGGTCTCCGTGGCGTTCTGCAGGGCGTAGAAGAACAGGGTGCCCAGGCCGATGCCGAAGAAGAAGAAGCCATTGACGAAGAGGCTCGCCCAAGTGCGCTGGTGATGGTCGCTGTGGTCGCCGAGGATGCCCTTGATGGCGGCCACCGTGCCGATCACCATCAGGGCGATGCTGATGGTCCGGGCCCGTTTGCTGAAGGTGAAGTTCATCGCTGATCCTTGTTCGTCCGGGTTCAGTTGGCGGCGGTGGCGGTGCTGTCAGTCGTGGCTGCGCGGGAGAGCTTGCCGCCGTTCTGCAGGTACTGCACGTAGCGGGTGACGTGCCAGCGCTCCTCCTTGTTGAGCTGGCCGGCATGGCTGCCCATGGCCACGTTCTTGCCGTACATGAGGCTGTGGAAGATCTTGCCCTCGGGCAGGTCCTTAAGCGCGGCCGTGTAGCTGGGCGGCTGGGGGTAGTTGCCGTTCTTCACCACACTGCCGTCGCCCTCGCCCTTGGCGCCATGGCAGTGCTGACAGAACTTCTCGTACACCACCTTGCCCTGGTCCACCACCGGCTGGGTCATGGGCAGGGGGCACTTCAGCTCCTGGCCCGCCAGCTCATAGCCCTCGGGCGAGGACGGATAGGGGTACGGGAAGTTGAAGGCGGCCTTGGCGGGGTCCATGCTGAAAGGCACGGTGCCGGCGACGGGCAGGCGCGCACTCTGTGTGGAGCGCTGGGCCTCGGCCTTCTCGCTGCCCACATAGAACGGGTCCTGTCCGGGGTCCACATAGGCCTCCACGGAGGGGCTGCGGTACATGTCAGGCATGTACTCGATGCCCGGGCTATTGGGGTCGCCGCCGCAGGAGGGCAGCAGGGCCAGGCCCAGGAGGGCGGTGATGACGGGGATCGGGTGCGGCTTGCGCAGGGTCTTGTTGCGGATGAGGTAGGTGATGGCCATGCCGTGCGCGGCACAGAGCACCGTGAACTCGAAGGCCACCGGCACGAAGGCGGGCAGGTTCTGGTACAGGGTGAAGCTGGGCTTGCCACCGATGTTCATGGGCCAGTCATGGATCATGAAGTACCAGAAACCGAGCATCGCCAGGCTCGTGCCCGTGATGCCGAAAATGAAGGCGGCGATCCCCAGGCGCGTGCGCTTAACCCCGATGATGGGGTCGAGGCCGTGGATGGGGAACGGGCTGAACACGTCGTGGACCTTGACGCCGGCGCTCACCAGCT
>CAZUNW010000378.1:0-1607 GCA_964621425.1 uncultured Chryseobacterium sp.
TCCTATTCAAGCCTACACCTTGGTCAACGAATATACCTATCGATCGGCGCATTTTATTGAAGTAGCGAAATCCGGTGAGGTGAGCTGGGATAATTCAGCAGGCTATGAGGAGGTGACCACCAGCTACGGTGGCGGCACGGCCCACGGGCCGCAGGCCATCTTCGACGCCAGCTTCCAGGTGGACCTCTTCCATCCCGAGTTCCCCGAACTGTGGAAGCGCGGCATCGCCATGGACGAGCTGCCCAAGGCGCTGATGCAGCAGAGCAAGGCCCTGAAGAAGGAGGCCCAGAAGGTGATCACCATGCTCACAGAAGGCGGCAGCCGGAAGGAGCTGGCCCAGGCCAAGAAGGCGCTGGAACTGGTGAACGCCGAGTGCGCCGTGATGAACGAATGGGTCGAGGCCCGCACGGGCGAATGGCTTGACGCCGGCAAGCTGGTGGGCCTGGTGGGCGGAGACCACAGCACGCCCCTCGGCCTGCACCGCGCCCTGGCCCGCCGCCACAAGCGCTACGGCATCCTGCACATCGACGCGCACATGGACCTGCGCAACACCTACGAGGGCTTCACCTACAGCCACGCCAGCATCATGCACAACACCCTGCAGCTGCCGCAGGTGACCGCGCTCGTGCAGGTGGGCATCCGGGACTTCTGTGCCGAGGAGAACACCGCCTTCCTGGCCCAGCGCGGCCGGGTGAAGGTGGTGCGGTCCGCCGACATCCGCCGCCAGCAGTTCGAGGGCGTCACCTGGCGGGAGCAGTGCGACGCCATCATCGCCGCCCTGCCGGAGAAGGTGCACATCAGTTTCGACATCGACGGGCTCGACCCCACCCTGTGCCCCAATACCGGCACGCCCGTGCCCGGCGGACTGGCCTTCGAGGAGGCCACCTACCTGCTGAGCCGCCTGGCCGCCAGCGGCCGCACCCTCATCGGCTTCGACCTGGTGGAGGTGTCACCCGGCCGCCACGACGAGTGGGACGCCAACGTGGGCGCCCGCCTGCTCTGGCACCTGTGCGGCGTGCTGGCCAAGCGCTGAGGCATGCACCCGTCCGCACTGCCCGACCGGCTGGTGCTCTTCGACGGCACCTGCCTGCTGTGCGCGGCCTGCGTGCGCTTCGTGGTGCCCCGCGACCACCGCGCGCGCATCCGCTTCGCGCCCCTGCAGGGCCCCACCGGGCAGCGCATCCTGCACGAACGGGGGCTGCCGGCCGATGGCCCCGGCACCCTGGTCTACCTGCGCCACGCCCGCACGCTCACCCGCAGCACCGCGGTGCTGCACCTGCTGCGCGACCTGGACGGCGCCTGGCCCCTGCTGGCCGCCCTGCTCGCCGTACCGCGCCCCCTGCGCGATGCCCTTTACACGGCGGTGGCCCGCAGACGCCACCGCTGGTGGGGGCGCTCGGCCGTGTGCATGGTGCCCGGGCCCGCCCTAGCCGGGCGCTTCGTGCAGGAGCCGCCCCCGCAGGCCTGACCGGCAAGGGCCCAAGACCTACCTTCGCGCGGAGATCCGCAGGAAAGCGGACCGCGACCGATGGCCCGGAAGACCGACCTGACCGAAGAACTGACCCTGGAGGAGGTGAGGCAGGAGATCCTGCGCGACTACGACGGCG
>CAZUNW010000379.1:0-1606 GCA_964621425.1 uncultured Chryseobacterium sp.
CATCTCCACCACGCCCTCCCATGGGCCCTTCCATGCGATGGAGGTGAGCAGGTGCCGGCGGGCGGCCTCCACACGGTCGGCCACGGTGGGCGGTGGGAGGTGCGTGCCCGTGGCCATGTAGTGCTTGATCTCGTTGAAGATCCACGGGTGGCCGATGCTTGCGCGGCCGATCATCACGCCGTCCACGCCATAGCGGGCGCGGTTCTCCACGGCCTTCTCGGGCGTGTCCACATCGCCATTGCCGAAGATGGGGATGTGCATGCGCGGGTTGTTCTTCACCTCGCCGATGAGCGTCCAATCCGCAGGGCCCTTGTAGAGCTGGGCACGGGTGCGGCCATGGATGCTCAGCGCAGCGATGCCCACGTCCTGCAGGCGCTCAGCCACTTCGATGATGTTCCTGCTCTTGTCGTCCCAGCCCAGGCGCGTCTTCACGGTCACGGGCAGCTTCACGGCCTTCACCACCTTCTCGGTGAGGCGCACCATCTTGTCCACGTCCAGCAGCAGGCACGCGCCGGCGCCCTTGCTCACCACCTTGTGCACCGGGCAGCCGTAGTTGATGTCGATGAGGTCGGGACCTGCAGCCTCAGCGATGCGGGAGGCCTCCTCCATGGCGTCCTCGCTCCCCCCGAAGAGCTGAATGCCTATGGGGCGTTCGGCCTCGAAGATGTCGAGCTTCTTCAGGCCCTTGGCCGCCTTGCGGATGAGGCCCTCGCTGCTGATGAACTCGGTGTACATCAGGTCGGCCCCGTGCTGCTTGCACAGCGCGCGGAAGGGCGGGTCGCTGACGTCCTCCATGGGGGCCAGCAGCAACGGGAACTCCGGCAGCTCGATGGGACCGATGCGGGGCATGGGCGAAAGGCTGGCAAAGGTACGGGGGTGAGTGCCTGCGCCCGGGGGCTTGCGCGCAACAGTGGACAGTGCCTGCGCACACGCCCTACCCGCGACAGTGGACAGTGGCCGCCCGCGGGGCTGACGCGCAACAGTGGTAAGTGCCCGCGCACACGCCCTACGCGCGACAGTGGAGATTGCCGCCCGCGGCGCATGCCTTCGATCAACTGCCCCTAAACTTGTTCTGCTCGAGACTTACAACTGCCGCAGCAGCTCCTTCTTCTTGGCATCGAACTCGGCTTGGTCGATGGCGCCGAGGTCCAGCAGTTCCTTGAGCTGCTTGAGCTTGGTGGCAACCGCATCGCCGCCGGGAGCCTGACCTGCGATCATGCCCGGTAGCATCATGCCCAAGCCCAGGCCCGCTCCGGTGCCGACGGCGGAGCCCGTTTCGCCAGGGTTGCGCGCGGCATCACCCAGAGCATCGGCCACCTTCAACTTCATGTACTGGTCAAGGTTGCCCAAGGCGTTCATGCCTGTGCGGGTATCGATCATACGTTGCACATCATCCGGCAGCGAAATGGACTGGATGAACAGGTCGTGCAGGCGCAGACCCAGCGCGGCCATGTCAGCGGCGAGCTCCAGGCGAAGGGCAAGGCCCACCTGGTCCATGACCGGAGCAATGTCGAACACGCTTTTCAGCATGCGGCCCAACACCACGTTGAGGCGCGAAATGATGATGCCGCGGAGGTAGTCCTCGATGACCCCGGTGTCGTATAGG
>CAZUNW010000380.1:0-1590 GCA_964621425.1 uncultured Chryseobacterium sp.
GGGCGTTGCACGCACCTGAGCCGGCCTGGAACGCGCAGGGTGTTCCATCCGTTGAGTGCAGCATCGATGAACTCTTCATGGGAGCATACTTCGGCAACTGCGACCGTATGAGTACAAATCCAAGGGCTTCATCGCGCGCAAGAAGGATCCGCGTTGGTTTTAATCGCATTGAGTGACCTGTTCGGCTGTTCGATGGTGAACCATGGTTTTTCTTTAATCTTGCCCGCAGAAACGAGGTCCATGGCACTCCGAAATTCCATCCTAACGCTCTGTTGTGCAGCATCCATCACCTGCGTTGAGGCCCAGACGATAACCGTGAGCTTTGCCGGTGAGTGGTTCGGCGGGCCTTGGCCCATGGATAGTGTGCGTGTGATGAACCTCACACAAGGCGGTGATACGGTGCTCCATGCGCCGGACACGTTGCTCCTGCTGTCGGTCAGCACATCGGTCACAGGGCAGATGCCCGACCCTTCTCCGAGCCTGTCCATGCGAGCGCCTATGCCGAATCCTTTTGAGGAGAGCACCCTGTTGCATGTTAGCGTGGCCGGATCCGGTGAGTTGGACCTGAAGGTCGTGGATGCCCTGGGCAGACCGCTGGCCACGCTGCGTCGGCAGGTGGGGGCGGGTGTGCACGCCTTCTCCTACACGGGTGGACCTGCAGGAATCCTGCATGCCATTGCCCACTGGAATGGAGAGTACAGCACCCAACAGCTTGTTCATGCTCAAGGAGCAATGGGAGGTGGACGTCTTCGGCACGTGGGCACCTCCACGCACAGGGAAGAGGGTAGTCCCAAGAGCGGGGCCTTCGTCTGGCAGGCCGGTGACGTACTGCGCTACTTGGGTTACGCCACGGACGCCTATGGTAGACTGAGCTGTTCCATCGATGCGAGTCCCTCCGCCACCACGCATGAAACCTTCATTCTGGACCGTGGTATTGTCTGCCCTGCCACGCCTACGATGTCCGATCTCGATGGTAATTCATACAGGACGGTGCAGATCGGAGGTCAATGTTGGATGGCGGGGAATTTGCGCACATCCACTTATGCGAACGGCGACCCCATCGATAATGTGACCGATGGCGGCACCTGGATCAACCTGACCACAGGTGCGTGGACGAATTATTCGAATGATGCCTCTTACGGCAATATCCTTGGCAAACTGTACAACTGGTATGCGGTGACCGACGCGCGCAATGTGTGCCCATCGGGCTGGCATGCACCGACTGACCTTGAATGGCAAACGCTTGAGGCGGAACTGGGTATGCCCGTTGCCGAACTGAACAGCACGGGGTATCGTGGCGCCGTCGAGAACGTGGGGGGCAAGCTGAAGGCTGGATTGGGCACGACGGGGGGCTTTATGCTGCCGAACAACACGGCCTCCGACGAGTTCGGGTTTCGCGGATTGGGAGGTGGAACTCGGTCGAGCGTGTTCAGTGGCGCTTTCTACTACGGCCACTATTGGAGTACCACGGAGATCGATGCGAACTTGGCTTGGTACCGGTTGCTCTCCTTCGACAATGGTGCCATTGGCAGGCCATCCGGGAACGGGGCCAAGCGATCAGGCTTTTCCGTGCGGTGCTTGCGCGACTGA
>CAZUNW010000381.1:0-1585 GCA_964621425.1 uncultured Chryseobacterium sp.
GTGGGGGTTCGAGTCCCCCCGTCCGTACCTGACCGCCGCCCCACGACCGACCAGGACCATCCCCATTGATCATGCACATCGAACGCGAAGAGACAGGAACACTCACCGCCACGCTTAAACTGAAGCTCACACCCGATGATTACCAGCCAGGGGTGGAGAAGGCGCTCAAGGAACAGCGCCGCAACGCATCCTGGCCCGGCTTCCGCCCCGGCCAGGTGCCGATGACCATCGTAAAGAAGCGCGTGGGCAAGGCCGTGCTGGTGAGCGAGGTGGAGCGCCTGATCGGCGACCGGCTGAACACCTACATCCGCGACAACGGCATCCGTGTCCTCGGCCAGCCACTGCCCAACAACGCGGGCCAGGAGGCCAACGACTGGGACAATCCCGGCGAGCTGAACTTCCGGTATGACATGGGGCTGGCCCCCACGGTGGAGGTGGAACTGGACGCCCGTCTGGGCGTGGAGCTCCCGGCAGTTGACGTCACCGATGAGCTGGTCGGTCGTGAGGTGGCGGACATGCAGCGGCGCTTCGGTCGCCTGGAAGGTGTGGAGCGCAGTGGCGACAAGGACATGCTGCTGGGCGACCTGATCGAACTGGACGCCATCGGCGCCATCGTGCCCGGTGGCCTGATGAACCGCACCACCATCAGCCTCGAGTTCCTGAAGGACGCCGCCGCCAGGGAACTTCTCATGGACAAGGCCGTGGGCGATGAGGTGGCCGTGGATCCTGGTGCCATCAGTGAGGGCCACGAGGACCTGGCCCGCATGTTCAACACCGACCACGACCGTGTGCATCACCTGGCAGGCAAGGTGCTCTTCCGCATCGCCGAGATCAAGCGCATGATGCCCGTGCCGCTGGGCGCGGAGCTCTTCGACCGGGTGTTCGGCCAGGGAGCGGTTGCCGATGAGGCCGCCTTCCGGACCCGTGTGAAGGAGGGCCTTGAGGGCATGTTCCGCCGCGATGGCGAGCGCATTTACAAGCGCCTGGTGATGAAGCGCCTGCAGGAGGTGGTGGCGATCGGCCTGCCCGATGCCTTCCTGAAGCGCTGGATCGTGGAGACCAGCCAGAAACCCATCACTGCGGAGGATGTGGAGCAGGGCTACGCGGGTTACGCGGACGGCCTCAAGCGCCAGCTGCTGGAGGATCGCATCGTCGAGAAATACGGCCTTGAGGCCAAGGGCGAGGAAATGGACGCCTTTGCCAAGCGGTACATCACGGACCAGTTCGCACAATACGGCATGCCGGCGCCGGAGGAGGCCGAGCTGCAGCGCATGGCGGGCCGCCTGCTGGGCGACCGCGACCAGCTGAAGCGGATGCGCGACACCATCGTGGACCAGAAGCTCACCGTGCACTTCCGGACCCTCCTTCAGCCCAAGGAGCGGCGGATGAGCTACGAGGAGTTCGTAACCTTGGCACGGACGGCCTGACCACCGTCGACCCATGGCAACCCCGGACGAGTTCGAACGGTACGCGGTGAAGCACCGCGGCATCCCAAGCACCACGCTGGGGGCCTACGTCCGTGCCTCCCTCACGCCCTACATCATCGAGGAGCGCCAGTTGAACGTGGCCCAGATGGACGTGTTCA
>CAZUNW010000382.1:0-1582 GCA_964621425.1 uncultured Chryseobacterium sp.
AGCGCGAGGATGGCTCGCCGGTGTACACCGCCACATGGAAGGCCACCAAGGGAGGGCGTCCTGTGAAGCAGTTCTATGACCGGTGGAGCGCGCAGCACTGGCTGGAGGCCAATCCGGGGCATGAGGTGGAGCACGCCTACGTCGTCACCGACCCCCGCGAGGGCACCGAGCCCGTGTACGACCCGCGCTTCACCATGCTCTTCCCGCGCATGTACAGCAGCCAGCGCGGCCATGTGGAGGAGTACAAGTCGTGGAGCCGCTTCAAGGGAATGCCCATCCGCACCACCGACCGCGAGGGCAAGCCCACCATCATCAACAAGCCCACCTTCGGCGAGAACATGCGTTTCTTCGTCGACTACCAGGTGAACTGGATGTACTGGCGCTACTTCATGTGGAACGTGGCCGGCCGCCAGAACGACGTGCAGGGCCACGGGAACATCGTGGAAGGCAACTGGCTCTCGGGCATCGACCTGATCGATGAGGAGCGCCTCGGCGACCAGAAGCACCTGCCCTCCAGCATGACCTGGAACAAGGCGTACAACAAGCTCTACCTGCTGCCGCTGCTGCTGGGCGTGATCGGCATGGTGTACCAGCTCTTCCGCCACCTGCGCGACTGGACTGTGGTGATGCTGCTCTTCTTCTTCACCGGCATGGCCATCGTGATCTACCTGAACCAGACCCCGCTGCAGCCGCGCGAACGCG
Source organism: uncultured Chryseobacterium sp. (assembly GCA_964621425.1). Lineage (GTDB taxonomy): Bacteria > Bacteroidota > Bacteroidia > Flavobacteriales_F > PHOS-HE28 > PHOS-HE28. Next base: position 703 of record CAZUNW010000382.1, read on the forward strand.
ACTATGCCTACGTGGGCTCGTTCTACGCTTTCGCGATCTGGATCGGGCTGGGGGTGTTCGCCCTGTTCGATGCGGCGCGGTCGCTCACCCGGCGCGACCTGCTCTACGCCGTGGGCGGGGGCATGGGCCTGGGCATGCTGAAATTCCTCGTCGAGGGCCTGGGCGGCGACGACCACGCGGTGAGTTACGCCATCTTCTACCTGTCGCTGACCGGTGGAGCCGCCCTGGCCCTGTTCCACCTGCTGGGCATGGCCGTGCGCGGCGAACGCGTGCCCGCCCTGCTGGCCACCGCCGTGTGTCTGCTGGTTCCCCTGCACATGCTGAGCGAGGAATGGGACGACCACGACCGCTCGCTCCGCACGCCCGCCCGCGACCTGGCCAGCGACTACCTGAACAGCTGCGCGCCCAACGCCATCCTGTTCACCAATGGGGACAACGACACCTTCCCGCTCTGGTACGCCCAGGAGGTGGAGGGCATCCGCACCGATATCCGCATCGTGAACCTGAGCCTGCTTAACACAGACTGGTACATCGACCAGATGCGCCGGCAGGCTTATGAAAGCGCCCCTGTACCCTTCGGGCTGGCACCGGAGAAATACCGGCAGGGCACCCGCGACATCGTGGCCGTGATCCCCGGCCAGAACAAGAAGGGCACCTACGTGGACGTCAAGGCCGCCATGGACTTCGTGGCCAATGACCGCAACATGCAGCCCCTCTTCCAGCGTGGCACCAAGGACGCCTACTTCCCCACCAACCGCTTCCGCATCCCGGTGGACAGCGCCAAGGTGGTCGACAATGGCACCATCGCATTGAAGGATACCGCGCTGCTGGTGGACAACGTGGACTGGCAGATCGGCAAGCAGGTGCTGCTCAAGAACCA
>CAZUNW010000383.1:0-1572 GCA_964621425.1 uncultured Chryseobacterium sp.
ATCCTCAGCGTGGTGGCCCTCTATTGGCGCCGCTTCATCCAGGGGGTCGACCTGTACCTGAAGCTCCTGGCGGGCTTCGTTCCCGCCGTGGTGATGGGACTGCTGCTGAAGGACCAGATCGATGCCATGCTGGAGAATGTGACCGTGGTGGCCGTGACCCTGCTGGCAGGCGGCGTGGTGTTCCTGTTCATCGAGCGCCTGGCCCCCGAGGACCAGGGCCGGGAGGACCGGCCTGTGACCTACCGGCAGGCGCTGCTGATCGGGTGCTTCCAATGCCTGGCCATGGTGCCGGGCGTATCGCGTTCGGCGGCCACCATCATAGGCGGAATGTCCCAAGGGCTGAGCCGCCGCCATGCCGCCGAGTTCAGCTTCTTCCTCGCCGTGCCCACCATGTTCGCCGCCACCGCCAAGAGCCTGTACGACCATGTGAAGGACGGCGGCGCCTTCACCGGTGAGCACCTGGGGCTGTTCGCCATCGGCAACGTGGTGGCCTTCGTAGTGGCCGCCCTTGCGATCAAGGGCTTCATCGCCTTCCTCCAGCAACGCGGATTCGCCGCGTTCGGCTGGTACCGCATAGCTGTGGGCGGCATCATCCTGCTGCTGCTCGCATCGGGCATCCCGCTCCAATTGGTCTGAACCGTGCGCCAAGGACCGATCGACCTGGAGGCCGGCGGGCTGCTGCTGGTGGACAAGCCGGTGGGCTGGACCAGCTTCGATGTGGTGGGCAAGCTGAGCGGTGCGCTCAACTCCCTGGCCGGCAAGCGTGTGAAGGTGGGTCACGCCGGCACCCTCGATCCGCTCGCCAGTGGCCTGCTGGTTCTGGCCTACGGGCGGCGCACGAAGGACCTGCCCGGCCTCACCGGACTGGACAAGACCTACGTGGGTACCCTGACGCTGGGTGAGGTCACCCCTTCGCAGGACGGGGAGACGCCCGTGAGCGAGACCCGCCCTTGGGAACACCTGGACCGGGCTGCGGTGGAGGCCGTGCTGCCCGGGTTCACCGGGGAACTGATGCAGCGACCACCGATCTACAGCGCCAAACACCACAAGGGCGAGCGAGCGTATTTCCTGGCCCGCGGCGGCGTGCAGGTGGAGATGGAGCCCACCCGCGTTGTGGTGCACCGGCTGGAACTTCTGGGGGTGGATGGCCCGCGGGTGTCCTTCGCCGCCACCGTGGGCAAGGGCACCTACATCCGAACACTGGCCCACGACATCGGGCAGGCCCTGGGCTGCGGCGCCTGGTTGAGCACCCTGCGGCGCACGCGCATCGCCGAGCTGGACGTGGCGGACGCGCTGCCCCCGGCCGAACTGGCCCAACGCATTGCACCGCGCTGATCACACCGGGTTATCAACAGCCTATCCTCCTGTCCATCAGGGTGTTTGACGTTTCCTTAACAATCGCATTATCTTCGCCGCCCATTCCGCGCCGAAGACGGGCCCGTAAGCCACGCCAATCCCATGAAGCTCACCGCTTTCAAGTTCCAGCTTCCCAAGGAGCAGATCGCCCTCTACCCCACCAAGGACCGCGACGGCAGCCGCCTGATGGTGCTGCACCGCAAGGACGGGAAGATC
>CAZUNW010000384.1:0-1565 GCA_964621425.1 uncultured Chryseobacterium sp.
GCAGCTGGCGCATGTGGAGGCTCGTCTCGTCGAACTCCTCCTCCTGAACGCGCTCCTCGAGTTCGAGGCTGATGCGTTCGTCGCTGAACAGCATGAAATGGTGGATCAGGATCTTGGCGGCCTCCTGCAGGGCGTTCTTCGGGCTGATGGAGCCGTCGGTCACCACTTCCAGGGTGAGCTTCTCGTAGTCGGTCTTCTGCTCCACGCGGGTGTTCTCCACCGTGTACTTCACGTTCTTGATGGGCGTGAAGACGCTGTCGATGAAGATGGTGCCCATGGGGGAGGTGCCCGTCTTGTTCTCGTCAGCGGGCACATAACCGCGACCCTTGCCGATGGAGAGCTCAATGGTGAGCTTCACGGAGGTTTCCATGTGGCAGATCACGTGCTCGGGGTTGAGCACCTGGAAACCGGTGGTGTGCTTGCCGATGTCGCCGGCGGTGAAGGCGTCCTTACCGCTGATGGTGAAGGAGACCTTTTCGTTGCTGACGTCCTCCAGCTGGCGGCGGAAGCGCACCTGCTTGAGGTTGAGCTCGCTCTCGGTGACGGCCTCGATCACGCGCTGGATGCTGCTGACCTCGTGCTCGACGCCTTCGATGCGCATGGCCGTTATGGCATGGCCTTCGAGACTGCTGAGCAGGATGCGGCGCAGGGCGTTGCCGATGGTGATGCCGTAGCCGGGTTCCAGCGGGCGGAACTCGAAGGAACCGCGCTGGTCGTCGCTTTCGATCATCACGACCTTGTCAGGCCGCTGGAAGTCAAGGATGGGCATGGTGTGTCCGTTCGGTTTGGGGAGGTTCTTACTTGGAGTACAGTTCCACGATGAGCTGTTCGCGGATGTTCTCCGGGATCTGGGCGCGCTCGGGCATGGCGATGAGCTTGCCGCTGAGGGTGGAGGGGTTCCACTCGAGCCAGTCGAAGCGCTTGGAGGCGGTGGCCAGACTGGCGGTGATGGCCTCCAGGTTGCGGCTCTTCTCGCGCACGGCAATGCTCTGGCCGGGTCGCAGGCTGTAGCTGGGCACGTTCACCACCTGCTGGTCCACGGTGATGTGGCCGTGGTTCACCAGCTGGCGGGCGGCGCGGCGGGTGGGGGCGATGCCAAGGCGGTACACGGTGTTGTCCAGGCGAGCCTCGCAGAGTTGCAGCAGGGTCTCGCCCGTGATGCCCTTCTTGCTGGCGGCCAGTCCGAACATCTTCTGGAACTGGCGCTCCAGGATGCCGTAGGTGTACTTGGCCTTCTGCTTCTCGGCAAGCTGGAGCGAGTATTCGCTGTCCTTCTTGCGGCGCTTGTTGGGGCCGTGCTGCCCGGGCCCGTAAGGCTTGCGCTCCATCCACTTGTCCTCGCCGTAGATGGGCTCCTTGAACTTCCGGGCGATCTTGGTCTGTGGTCCAGTATAACGTGCCATGTTCTTCGATTTGGGTGCGGCCTTTGTTTGTTCCCGCACCGACACCGGGGCGTTCGTGCGTTCCCGCCCCTACAGGTTCTTAGTTGTTAGACGCGGCGCTTTTTCGGGGGGCGGCAGCCGTTGTGGGGCATCGGGGTGATGTCCACGATCTCGGTCACCTCC
>CAZUNW010000385.1:0-1521 GCA_964621425.1 uncultured Chryseobacterium sp.
CCTTGATGGGGCGGGGCCTGACGCTGTTCAAGATCGCCATCTTCCTGCCCGTGGTGACGCCCGACGTGGCCGGCTATGTGGTGTGGCGCTGGTTGTTCGACCAGAGCTTTGGCGCGGTCAACATGGCGCTGGGTGCAGTCGGCCTGCCGCCGTTCGGCGGCCTGGCGTCCACGGGCACGGTGCTGTGGGCGGTGCTGATCGCCGAACTGTGGCACCACGTCGGCTTCTACGTCGTCATCTTCCTGGCCAACCTGGCGCTCTGCGACCGGGGCGTGCGCGAGGCCGCAGAGATCGACGGCGCCAATGCATGGCAGACGTTCTGGCACGTCACCCTGCCCGAGCTGCGACCGGCCTTGCTCGTCAATTCGGTCTACGCTCTCATCCAGTACCTGAAGACCTTCACCGTCGTCGCCGTGATGACCAAGGGCGGACCCAACGATTCCACCAACTTCGTCAGCTACTACGCCTACCAGCTGTTCGAGCAGGGGCGCTACGGCGAGGCCACCGCGATGGCCACCATCCTGTTCGCCGTCGTGATCGCGCTGGCGCTCGGACTCATGGCACTGCAGCGCACGAAGGGGCCGGCATGAGCATGCCCCACGTGAACAGCAGGTGGTCGCCGCTGCGTGTGCTGGCGTATGCGGCCGCCGGCTTCGTGAGCCTGCTGTGCCTGTACCCCTATTGGTGGATGCTGGTCAGCGCGTTCCGCAGCACCGAGGCCATCCTGTCGGCGCCGCTGCGTCCGTGGCCCGAAGCGCCCAGCCTGCAGGTGCTGTCCGAGGTGGCCAGCATCGGTGGCACGCCGCTGTGGCGCTATGTCCTGAACTCGGTGGTCATCACTTCGCTGGCCACCGCCATCGGCACCGTGGTGACGGCCCTGGGCGCGTATGCCTTGGTGCGCCGGCCCGACGTCCTGCTGCTGCGCCTTCTGAGGCTGGGCTTCCTCACCACCATCATGTATCCGTACATGCTGCTGGTCATCCCCGTCTACATCGTCATGTACAAGCTGGGGCTGCTGGGCAGCTATGCGGGGATCGTGCTGTTCCTGTCCCTCAGCCCGATCCAGTTCTTCCTGTTCGAGCAGTTCTTCCGCACCGTGCCCCGTTCCGTGATCGAGGCGGCGACCATCGATGGCGCGAGCGAGTTCGACGTGCTGGTCCACGTCGTGCTCCCGATGGCGCGGCCGGTGGTGGCCACCGCGGCCATCGTGAGTTTCCTGCTGGGGTGGGCTCAGTGGCTGCCGGTGCTGGTGGTGTCCCGCTCGCCCGACACCTACACCCTGCCGGTGGCACTGCTCAACCTGAATGGCGAGCTGGGCGTGAACTTCCAGGGCATCATGGCCCTGGCCGTCATAACCACCCTGCCGGTGACCCTGTTCTTCCTGCTGGCCCAGCGGCGCGTCATGTCCGGCATGACCGCAGGTGCCGTGAAAGGCTGACGCCCGTGGATTTCACCGAGAACCCCGTGCCCGCCGATGCGGCGCTCCAGGCCCGCATCGAGCAGGCCCGCCGCGCCACGCTG
>CAZUNW010000386.1:0-1501 GCA_964621425.1 uncultured Chryseobacterium sp.
GGTGGACGAGCTGATACGCCGCTTCATCCTGGACCAGCCCACGAAGACGATCGGTGTCATCTCTGTTGACCCGAGCAAGCGCAAGACCGGCGGCGCGCTGCTGGGCGACCGCATCCGCATGAACAGCATCCGCGGGGAGCGCGTGTACATGCGCAGCCTCGCCACGCGCCAGAGCAACCTCGCGCTCAGCAAGCACGTGAAGGAGGCCGTGAGCATCCTGAAGGCCGCGGGCTTCGACCTGATCATCCTGGAGACCAGCGGCATCGGCCAGAGCGACACCGAGATCCTGGACCACAGCGACGTGAGCCTCTACATCATGACGCCGGAGTTCGGCGCGGCCACGCAGTTGGAGAAGATCGACATGCTCGACTTCGCCGACGTGGTGGCCATCAACAAGTTCGACAAGCGCGGCGCCCTCGATGCCCTGCGCGACGTGAAGAAGCAGTACAAGCGCAACCACCAGCTGTGGGACGCCAACGACGATGACCTGCCCGTGGTGGGCACCATCGCCAGCCAGTTCAACGACCCCGGCACCAACTCGCTGTACGCGCGGCTGATGACGAAGATCGCCGAGAAGACCGGCGTCGACTTCCAGAGCACCTTCCACGCCCACGACGAGATGAGCGAGAAGGTGTGGATCATCCCCCCCGCCAAGAGCCGCTACCTGAGCGAGATCAGCGAGAACAACCGCCGCTACGATGAGCAAGTCCGGCGTCAAGCTTCCATCGCCGATCAACTCTATGGACTCTATTCCGCTGTTCTGACTTTCGGTGGGCCGGACTTGCTTATTGCTAATTGGCTGATTGCTGATTCGGCCGCGCGTGGGACCAGCGCGAATGCCTCAAATCAGGAATCAGAAATCAGCAATCTGACAAAGAAGTTTGAAGAGATCAGGAAAGACCTCGATCCCCACCTCTGGTCCATGCTCCAGAACTGGAAGGCCGAGGAGGAGAAGTACAGCGGCGAGTTCTACACCTACCAGGTGCGCGGCAAGGAGATCAAGGTGCCCAACCACACCGAGAGCCTCAGTCACCTGAAGATCCCGAAGGTGGCGCTGCCGAAATTCCGCAGCTGGGGCGACAAGGTGCGCTGGGCCATGCAGGAGAACACCCCGGGGTCGTATCCCTACACCTCGGGCATCTACCCCTTCAAGCGCCAGGGCGAGGACCCCGCGCGGATGTTCGCCGGCGAGGGCGGTCCGGAGCGCACGAACAAGCGCTTCCACTACGTGAGCCAGGGCATGCCGGCCAAGCGCCTCAGCACCGCCTTCGACAGCGTGACGCTCTACGGCCACGACCCTGGGCGCCGTCCGGACATCTACGGCAAGGTGGGCAACAGCGGCGTGAGCATCTGCTGCCTCGATGATGCCAAGAAGCTCTACAGCGGCTTCGACCTCACCGCGCCCAACACCAGCGTGAGCATGACCATCAACGGTCCCGCGCCCATGCTGCTCGGCTTCTTCATGAACGCCGCGATCGACCAGAACTGCGAGAAGTACATC